>CAMCYT010000205.1 GCA_945885485.1 Prosthecobacter debontii | reverse complement strand
TGTTGGAAATGTCGAAGCCAAGTTTATTGGCGATGGCAGTGCGGAGTTTGAAACCGCCGCCGTCTGGGTAGATGTGGGCTTGGGAAATCGCGTCGCGCATGGCCTGTTGCGCGAGTGGTGATGGGCCGAGAGGATTTTCGTTCGAAGCGACTTTAATGATGGATTTCGGATCGAGGCCGAGTTCGCGGGCGGTTTCTTCGATAGGTTTTCCGGGTTCGTAAGCGACGAGATCACAGACAAAGGAGTTGGCGGAGTCGGAAATGGGCATGGGCGAAATAGAGTTTGGAAACGTGGCAATGTCGAGCGGAAGGGCGTTCACGCAAGTGACTTTGTCCAAATTTCTGCATGGAACCCGACGAGGATTTGAGATTTTGAAATCAGGAAAGGGCGTTTGATCAGGTTGCCGTTGTTGGCGAGGAGCTCAAGAGCTTGCGCTTTGGAAAGAGTGGGGAGTTTGTCTTTCAAGTTTAAGGAACGGTAATCTTGGCCGGAAGTATTGAAGAGCCTACGGATATCGCCATCGAGATTTGCGAGGGCGCGGTTTAAATCGGCGACGCTGGGTGGGGTTTCACGAATGGCGATTTCTTTGAAAGGGATTTGATTTTCCGTAAGCCATTTCGTGGCTTTGCGGCAGGAGTCACAGGTTTTGAGGGTGTAGATGCGGAGCATGGGAGAAGACACAAGAGGAGAGATTGGGAGGATCTTTTGCTCTTCATTCAAAAATCAAAAATCAAACCTCAACAATCGTCAATCAATGCGTAATATGAACGCGCACTGTCAGAAATTGATTTCCGAATGACGATTGTTGATTTTTGATTGTTGATCTATAAGACAGTTAGAAATGGAAGATCAACCCAGTGGTGAAACCTTGGCTGAAATCATTGGGGGATGTGAGTGGAACGAAGTAGCCAGCGCGGATGTCTAGGTCTTCGATGATGCTATAGCTGATTCCTAATAAGCCTTCTAGATTGATGTCGCCCTCGTCTGGGCCGTTGACCGGGGTGGATCCGGTAATTTCTAGGTGGAGATTAAACAGTCCAGCATGGGATACGTGGTCGTGGCTGTGATCGTGATCGTGGCATGGATCTTTGATGTCGCTGACTTGGTTTCCGCCGAAGGATTTCACCAAGCCAAGGCCGTAGACGAGTTCGGTTTCATCGGCATCGAAGCCGTGCTCGACGGAGACGATTGAGTTTAAGGTGAAGTTATTTCCGAGATCGTTCCACATGGCGATGCCGGGCGCGATGGCGGTGTCGCCACCAAAATTGCTGCCACCGGTCGGAAGGACGGTTTCAACTTGAGCGGTGAGGAGAAAACGCTCGGTATTAATGAGGAGCGCACGTGGGACGATGGCGATATCACCGAAACCTTTCGCGGACCCGACGCCTTTCTCATCTTCGTAGATGTATGGGAGTTCCACGATAACCCCAAGTCGCTTGGTAAAGGCCCACTCGAGTTCGATCTCGGTTTCGTGCTCGGTGAAGCCGTCGCCACTGATGTAAGTGTGATCGATGAATAGATCGCGACCGGTGAAAGCGGGTTCGATGCCGAAGGAGTGGACGTAGGGAGTTCCGATTGGGCTGGCGTGCAGGTGGATGAAGGGATCGAAGAAATCAGAGCCGTTGTTAGAAATGGATTTTTGTAAGTCTCCAGCGAAACCAAAGGATGAGATGGCTGCGGAAATGACGATGCACGGGGTGAGTTGTTTCATGGCATGGAGAGAAATAGATGAGCGCATGGAGGGTCGTCAAATAAATAATGCGACATTTTCGCGTTAGCGAATTTGTTGCGGAAGGGTGGGACTGAGGGAAAGATTCTCGGCGAGACGCCGAGAACACGGCCTGCTGCCCCGACATATCGGGGTGAACGAGACGCGGCAGCTACAATTTTTCTAGGAGTGAGGCGTGGAAGCCGTCGAAGCCGGTTTCGGAGGGGAGGAGGTTGTGTTGGGAAATGAGACGGTATTGGTCGGGTCTGTTTTTTAGGAACTTGGCGACTTGGTCCTGATTTTCCGAGGGGAGGATGGAGCAAGTTGCGTAGAGAAGTTTACCGCCGGGCTTGAGCATGCGTGGGTAGGTGGCGAGAAGTTCAGCTTGGATGGAGCGGACGCGCTCGAGGGCGGCGGGCTTGAGTCGCCATTTGAGATCGGGTTGACGTTTCAGAGTGCCAAGACCGGAGCAGGGTGAGTCGATCAACAATGAATCCGCGATGTTTTCGAAATCTGCAGGGGTAGTTTCGTTGATCGCTTTAGGAGAAATTTCGCTGGCGCGGGCGTGTTTGGCGCGGGTTTGGAGGGAGTTGAGTTTTTTGGGATCGACATCCATCGCGAAGATCCTCGCTTCGTTGTTAGAGAGTGCGCAGAGGTGGAGAGCTTTGCCGCCGGCGCCAGAACAGGCATCGATGATGCGCTCGCCGGGTTTGGGATTTAACAGTGGTGAGATGAATTGGGATGACGGATCCTGGATTTCGATGCGACCGTCGAGGCGCAGGGCTTTTGGTAACATTTTCCCGGGAGTTAGGGCGAGGGCGTCGGGATGATTGGGGAGAGTGGTGGTCTCGACGTTATTCTCTGCGAGCCATGCTTGGGCTTTTTCGCGGGTGGTGATGAGGGTGTTGACGCGGAGGAAAACCGAGGGTTTTTGATTGAGGGCGGTGAGCTGGGGTTCCCAGAGATCGCCGAGTTCGGTGTGGGCGAGTTGGTCGATCCAATCGGGGATGGACTGGCGCACGGCGCGCGGTTGATCAGCGAGAAGGGGTTGGTGGGCGAGGATTTCGTCGGCGGGTCGGCCGTTGTAGGAGTGCCACTCGGGAAGCTCGTAGCCCATGAGAAGCCATTGGGCGGTGAGGAGAGAGTTGGTTTCCTCGGAGTCGACGAGGAAAGAAAGCGCGCGGCGCCAGCGGGTGGTTTCGAACAAGGACTCGGCAACGAAGGAGCGATCGCGTTTGCCCCATTTTGGGTTTTGTTCAAAAGCGGCGGCAAGCTCGTGGTCGAGGACGCGGTGGTTGACTAAGACCGATTTGGCGATGTCGAGGGTGGAGGCGCAGAGGTGGCGGTGCAGTTTCATCAAGTTTCAGGTTGGGGATATGCGGTAAAATCAAAAATCAAACATCATCAATCATCAATCGTCAATCAAACCGAGTGACCTAGTTGCGCCTCTCGCGGAATGGATTTACGATTTACGAGTGACGATTGTTGATTTTTGAATGAAGAAGCGAGGTATTTCTGACACTTGCGGAAGGGCGTGTGATGGATAAGATGGCAGTGGAAAGATTATCTGGGGTGAAAGCGATATTTTTAGAGAAAATGATTCTGGTGGGAGGGTGCTGTCTCGCATTCGGTGCGGCATTTGCGAACATTAGTGTGGTTTTGAGAACGGGGATCTCGGTCAGTCATCTGACGGGTGATGTCTCAAGATTATCGATGGATTTATCACATATCTCGCCCAAGGTGATGGTTGAGGCTTGCAGAATCGGCGCAGCGGCGTTGGCATTTTTTCTAGGAGCTTTTTTATCGGGGTTTCTGATTCATCATCCGACCTTGGATTTCGCACGTCCTTATGGGCGGACGGTGATCGGGATTGGTGTGATTTTTATTTGCTCTGCGTTGATGATTGAAAGGTTTCCTTTGTCCGGTATCGCGCTTGCGGCGTTTGGATGTGGAATACAAAACGCACTGGCATCGAAATACAAAGGCATCATTTTACGGACGACGCACCTGACGGGATTGATGACGGATTTCGGAGTCGCAATGGGGATGAAAATCAGAGGCTATGATGTGCCGAATAGAAATTACGTGGTTCCGGCTTTGTTGGTTCTGTCGTTTTTCCTGGGAGGAGTGATTTCCGGTGTCGTGTATTTCTTTGGAAAGATAGATACAATCTTCCTTGTGGGATGTGGCTATTTCATCGCAGGGATCCTCTGGAGTATCGGCAAACATCTATGGTTTCCAGAGATCATTCGCGAGATGACGGATGAAAATTGAAATTTGAGATTTGAAAATTGAAATTTAAAGCAAGGATGCGTCGTGCCTAAGGTTCATTTAAAATATCAGACGTTTCATCCTTCGATCTGGCCGAAGATGGTGGGGGAGGTTTCTCGGGATGCAAAGCCTGGGGATTTGGTTGAGGTTTTTGGGAAACTGGGGACGCGGTTCGGATGGGGGCTGTGGAATCCGAAAGCGCGCATGCCGCTGCGGATTGTCAGTCATTCGATGGAGGATTTGGATGAAAGTTTTTTTGAAAACGCGATCGTGCGGGCGGGGAAATTACGACGGGAGGTTTTGAAGCTGGATGCGGAAACGGAATGTTATCGCTGCGTGCATGGCGATGCCGATTTTTTACCAGGGATTGTGGCGGATAAATTCGGCGATGTGCTTTCGGTGGAGATCACGGCTTTTGCGGCGTGGATGCGTTTGGAAAAATGGTTGCCGTTGATGCATGAGGCATTCGGGACCAAGCGGGTGGTGGTGCAGGTGGATGCTGATCTAGCGAAGATCGAAGGGATTCCTCGTTTGGGCGGAGTGAAGAGCGATGAGGTGAGATCGGTGAAAGTGGTGGAGAACGGTGTACGGTATGAGATTGATTTTTCCCAAGGCCACAAAACCGGATTTTTCTGCGATCAGCGCGACAACCGGAAAAAGTTTCGCGGCCTATGTGAGGGGAAAACTGTGTTGGATCTTTGTTGTTACTCGGGAGGTTTTTCCGTCTCGGCGGCCTTGGGTGGCGCGAGCGAAGTGACCGCGGTGGATCTTGATGAGGCGGCGGTGGCGATGGCGAAGCGCAATGCGAATTTGAATAACGCGAAGGTGAAACTGACTCATGCAGATGCGTTCACTTGGGTGCGGACAATGATCGAAAACGGTCGCAAGTGGGATGTGGTGATGGTCGATCCTCCTAAATTCATGTTCGGGAAAGAGGAC
>CAMCYT010000204.1 GCA_945885485.1 Prosthecobacter debontii | reverse complement strand
GTAAGATCTCGTTATTATCTCCCATGAGGAGGTTCTTGGGCTTGATGGGGGTGTCGGTATAACCAAACGCCATGATGGCGACGCGTTCGCCTTTTTTGATGATGTGGGCAGCGCCGCCGTTGATGAGGATTTTTCCGGTGTTGGGTGGGCCTTCGAGGACGTAGGTTTCTAGGCGAGCGCCGGTGGTGATGGAGGCGACGAGAACTTTCTCGCCCGGCCAGAGATCGGCGGCGTCCATGATATCGCGTGGAATTTCAATACTTCCCTCATACTCCACATCGGCCTCGGTGATGACGGCGCGGTGTAGCTTGGATTTCAGGACCTCGCGGGTCCATGAGTTGGATGTTATCTTGCGAAACATTGGTCTGGGGAACGAACACCTTGATTGAAGCACGGTCAAGGGGAAAGAGGCTCGTTACATGAACACAATGGGATTGATGAATGACGAATGTTGATTTTTGATTTTTGATTTTTGATTGGGAATACCGATCATTTCTCAACATGTGTATTGAAATCTCACAGCAGAGAGGCAAAAGAGAGTGGCGGTTTCGACGCGGAGGACGAGATCGCCCAGGGTGACGGGGATGAAGCCGGCGGCTTGGGCGGCGGCGGTTTCCTGAGGGGTGAAATCGCCTTCGGGGCCGATAAGGAGAGTGATGGATTCGATTTCTGGATGCGCGGTCAGGGTTTCACGGAAATTTTGTGGGTTCTCTTCGAGCGATGCGATGAGATTGAGTTCCGATGCGTCAGGGGATTTGATCCATGAGTCGAAGCTGATGGGATCGGCGATGATGGGGATGGTAAATTGGGCGCATTGTTTGCAGGCCTCGAGGGCGGTGCGGCGCCATTTCTCGGCTTTCTCATCGCCGGGCGAGGCGATGGTGTTGCGGGTAACGAGTGGTTGGATTTTTGAGACGCCAAGCTCGACAGCTTTTTGAACAATCCAATCCATGTTTTTCCCTTTGGGGATGGCTTGGGCGAGAATGATTTCGGGGAGTGGTGTGGGCTTGGATTCGGCGAGCTCGAGCATCAAATCGATGCGTTGTTTAGAAACGGACAGCACGCGGGCCTCGGCAAAATTTCCCAAGCCATCGAATACCGTAATCGTTGCACCGGGTTGGACGCGGAGGACTTGAGCGAGGTGCTTGGCTTCGTCGCCGTCGAGGAAAGGATTTTCGGTCCAGGCGTTGGGAGATAGATAAAAACGAGACATTTATGGAAAGTTGCTAGTTGGCTAGTTTTCAGTTTGAAGGGAAGAGGGGGCTATTCTGGCGGGTGAGGTGAGGGGCTGGGATTTGTATTTCCTCAAAACTTCTAACTAGCCAACTAGCAAACTTCTTAGAATTTAAGAAACGTTTCTAACATTTTTTTACCGTGTTCGGTGAGGATGGATTCTGGGTGAAACTGGACGCCGTGGACGGGGTGTTCTTTGTGGCGCAGGCCCATGATTTCGTTTTCCTCGGTCCATGCGGTGATTTCCAGGCAATTGGGTAGGGTCTCGCGTTTGACGATGAGGGAGTGGTAGCGGGTGGCTTCGAACGGGCTGGGTAAGCCGGCGAACACGCTGCTGCTGTTGTGATGAATGGGCGACGTTTTGCCATGCATCAAACGATCGGCGCGGACGACATCGCCGCCGTAAACTTGGCCAATGGATTGGTGGCCGAGGCAGACACCGAGGATGGGAATGGTGGGGCCTAGCTCACGAATCAGTTCGAGAGAAATGCCTGCTTCGTTCGGAGTGCACGGGCCGGGTGAGATGCAGATTTTTTCGGGGGCGAGTTTTCTCACCTCATCCACCGTGAGCGCATCGTTACGGAAAATTTTCATCTCCACCCCGAGTTCGCCGAAGTATTGGACAAGGTTGTAGGTGAAGGAATCGTAGTTATCGAGGATGAGGAGCATAAATTTTCGAACTTCAAATTTCAAATCTCAAGGAAGAGAGGTCGATTAATCCTTTATGGTTTTTGCCAAAGCGATGGCGCGGAGGAGGGCTTTGGATTTGTTGACGGTTTCATTGTATTCGTACGTGGGATCAGAATCAGCGACGACTCCGGCGCCAGCTTGGACGTGGGCTTTGCCGTCTTTCAGGAGACAGGTGCGGAGGGTGATGCAGGAGTCGTGTGAGCCATCGAATCCGAAATAACCGACCGCTCCCGCATAGGCACATCGTTTATTTTTTTCGAGCGAGTTGATGATCTGCATGGCTCGGATCTTCGGAGCACCGGAAACCGTTCCGGCGGGGAAAGTGGCGCGGAGCACATCGTAGGCGGTGTGCGATGGATCAAGTTCACCAGTGACGTTGGAAACGATGTGCATGACGTGGCTGTAACGCTCGATGATCATAAAACCGTCGACTTTGACTTTACCGTGTTTCGCGATGCGACCGACGTCGTTGCGTGCGAGATCGACGAGCATGAGATGTTCCGCGCGTTCTTTGGGATCGTTCAAAAGATCGGCTGCTAGCGCATCGTCTTCTTCCTGAGTTTTTCCTCTCCAACGCGTTCCAGCAATCGGGCGGATGTCGATGCGACCTTGGATCGAACGGACATGCACTTCAGGTGATGAACCGACGAGTGCGAAGTCGCCCATTTCCAGAACAAACATGTAGGGCGATGGATTGACGTGGCGGAGCGCGCGGTAGAGATCGACAGGGCATTGATCGAAGTCTGTGGTGAAACGCTGGCTGGGGACGAATTGGAAGATATCGCCGGCTTTGATGAATTCTTTGCCGTCGAGCACCATCTGTTCGTATTCGGCTTGAGTGGTATTAGAAACGGCGGGTTCGTCGATGATTTCCGCGAGTCCGTTCAGGGCGGGAACGTGAAGTGGGCGGTCGAGAATTTCAATGATCGCCGCGATGCGTCCGGAGGCAGCAGCGTAGGCTTCGGCGGGCGATGGATGTTCGTCGAGAAATGCGTTAGCGATGATTTGTAAGCGGCGCAGGCGGTGATCGAAAACTAATAAGGTGTCCGCGAGCATGAACAGGGCATCGGGAATACCGAGGGAATCCGGTGGGGAATCGCCGAGTGTGGGCTCGAACTGCCGCACGGCATCGTAAGAGAGGTAGCCGACCATGCCGCCGGAAAACGGAGGCAGGGCGGGATTGGCGACAGGACGGAACGGAGCCATTTCGCGCTCGAGCGCCGCGAGGACATCGTCGGGTGCTTGGATCGTGTGGGATTTGCTGCCTTCGGTGACGGTGATTTCTTTGCCGTGTGCGGTGAAAATGCGTTTCGGGCCGGAGCCAATAATCGACCAGCGACCGCCTTTGTCCGTGGCTTCGGCTGATTCCAAAAGGAAGGAATGCTTCGCATCGCGGATTTTCAGATAGGCGGAAAGGGGAGTTTCGAAGTCGGCAGCAAGCTGGGTGAATACCGGAACGACGTTTCCTTGTTTAGAAAACGTTTCGAAAACTGCCAGGGATGGCTCTACAGGATTGTAACTCACGAACGGGAGAATGAGATGAAAAGGGGTTGGAGGTCAATGGTGGCATTTGGGGGGCTATTGCAGCTAGGGTTTTCTTTTCACCGCAGAGGCGCAGAGGACGCGGAGGGTCGCAGAGATTTATAATTGAGGTATGAATGAACTGTCTTTGATTTCTAATTTTATCTCTCTTTTGTTTCATCAGTCAGAGCTTTGCGTCCCTCTGTGACCTCTGCGCCCCTGCGGTGAAATCTATACCTAACCCCCGATTTCAGTGGCGACTTGCAAAAGCGGATATCTGAGATGAAGCTCCGGCGTGGCGATTGCATTGAATGATTTGAAAAAGAGCTTGCCGGAGGGTGGTTTGTTTGGTGGCGCGGCTTGGCAATGGTCGCCGGAGCCGCTGAAGCTCAGTGCGGCGGAGGCTAAGGAAATGATGGCGATGGGGTATCCGCTGGCTAAATTTCAACAAGCCTGCGATCTGCTCTACCGTCGATCTGCTGCGGGAAAGATCGAGCCATGGCTGGTGGAGTTGTTAGATGAGGGGAAACCGGATTGGCTGGCCGCACTGCAACGAACTCCCGGGATGGCGGAGCAATTTCCACGGGTGATCCGTCCGGATTTGATGTTAGCAAAGGGACATTTCGCGGTTTCCGAACTCGACAGTGTGCCGGGTGGGATGGGAATAACGGCATGGCTTTCTAAGACGTATGCGGAGGCGGGCTACGAGGTGTTAGGTGGTGCGGATGGGATGATCGAGGGTTTCCGCAAGCTGCTGCCTGAGGGCGGGGATATTTTGGTTTCCGATGAAGCAAACGATTACCGACCTGAAATGACATGGTTGGCGGAGCAGCTTGGCGCGGCATGGAAGGTCGAAAACGCCGAGGAATACGAGGAATGCGGGCGGGAGATGTATCGGTTTTTCGAGTTGTTCGATTGGGAGTCGATGCCATACGCGCGGAAGCTGGCGGAAAAATCGGCGACAGGAGAGGCGAGCATCACCCCGCCTTTCAAAGCGCATTTGGAGGACAAGCTGTGGTTGGCATTGTTCTGGTCGCCTGCTTTAAAAAAGATTTGGGAGCAATCGCTGCGTGGGAGTCATTTACGTCGATTGCGGGAATGGATTCCGTTCGGGTGGGTGATGGATCCCGAGCCGCTGCCGCCGCACGCAGCTCTGCCACGTCTCAACGCACATTCATGGGATGAGGTTGCTGAGTTTTCTCAGAAAGAACGGCAGTTGGTTTTGAAAATCAGTGGTTTTCACGAAACGGCGTGGGGTTCGCGCGGGGTGTTCGTCGGTCATGATCTTCCCGCTGCGGAGTGGCAAGAACGGTTGCAATTCGCGCTGGATCAATCCGGTGAGCAACCATGGTTGATGCAGGAATTTCACGAGGGTCGACGCTTCATGCATCCGGTTTATACGGAGGACGGCAGCGTGAAAATAATAGAGGTAAGGGCGAGATTGTGCCCTTACTTTTTCACCGATAAAGAAGGCGA
>CAMCYT010000203.1 GCA_945885485.1 Prosthecobacter debontii | reverse complement strand
GCCCTGAACTGCTACCCCGATGTGTCGGGGCAGCAGTTCAGGGTCTTCGGCGCGGGCGATTCTACGAATTGCGTTTGTTGATTTCATGAGCTACTTATGCGGCGGATGATACAATTTTCCTTATTCAATATTCCCGTTCGAGTGCAGCCATGGTTTTGGATCACGCTGGCTTTAATCGGTGGAGCGTTTCGAGCGAACTCAAAAGAAGCGCTGTTTAGTATGCTGTTGTTCATGCTGGCGGGGTTTATTTCCATTCTTGTCCATGAGCTCGGCCACGCACTAACGGCCAAATATTTTGGAAAGCGGGTGGAAATCGTATTACAAGCCTTTGGTGGCTACGCGGCTTACAGTGGAGGCGGATCCCTAAGCAAATTACAAAGCTTAGCCATCACTGCGGCCGGTCCGGCAATACAGATCTTATTGGGCGGTGCGGTGATGATCCCGACCGAGAGCTTCGATGGATTGAGTGAGCAAGGAGAAAAATTTTTCACCATCCTCTATATGATCAGCTTTCTGTGGGCGATTCTGAATCTTCTCCCCGTTCTACCCTTGGACGGTGGTCGGCTTATGGAAACCATCCTCGGCCCCCATCGCATCAGGCTAACCTTGAAAATTTCCATCATAGTCGCGATCGTGGTCGCGATCCTAGGCCTGAAATTTACCGGGTCCATTCTCCTTCCTATGTTCATGGGCTTAATGGCCTATGAATCCTACAAAGCGCTCAAAGGGATTTCTTGGTGAAATCTATCGCGCGATTTGTGGGTGTTTCTCATTCATAAAAAAGATTTCCTTCCATGCGTTGGCGCTAAGTAGGCCACGGTGATGGAAAAATAGAATCTGCGCAACGCGCCGGAACACCGGATTGCGGAGAGCGATGTCATACGTGAAATTCGGTGGAGCGAGATGGTCCATGGACCAACGCATCATACCTTTGACGCGATAGTTCGGCACCATATCGAGGAGCTCTGCAGCAGGATGATCAAGCCCTCCCTTCAAATGCTCACTGATCGCATGACCCGCCTGCAGTCCAATTTCTATCGAAGGATAAATGCCTCCAGCGGTCAGAGGTGAAACCATGCCCGCCGCATCGCCAAGCAGCATCACTTGATCTGAATACCATTTCCTAACAACTCCACCACATGGAATCAATCCGCCACGTCGGCCAATCACCTTTGCTTTGCTGAAATCAAACCACTTGGACATTTTTGCCTCAAACTTAGCGAGGTTGGGCTTATGTGGCTGACGCACCGCGATCCCAACCTGCTGGACCCCAACCCCGGGAACGATCCAACCAATGTAGCCCGGAGCTAGTTCGGAATCCAAAAACACGTGGAGACGATCCGGATCCAACCCTTCAATTCCCTCATATTCCGTCTCTGCTCCCATCAGAAATTGTTGGTTCGAACTAAGGTTGAATCGTTTTGCGACAGAAGAACGAGCACCATCACAACCGACAAGATAGCGCGATTGCACACCTGCTTCAGGTATCTGGATTTTCCCATTTTTCTGATAGAATTTAGAAACATTCTGCGACAAACGAATATCCGCCCAGGCCCACTCCGCTTGCCGCCCGAGCCAACGCATCATCCCCGGCGTATCCGTCGCAACAAATGAATAGCCCGGCGAACACAGATCGATGGAGTTTCCGTTTGGTGAATACAAGCGCACTCCTCCTATGCTTTTACCTAGATGCTGCGGCAGATTTAAAAGGTCTGCGGCTTCTTTGACTAAAATTCCTGTTGTATGAATGTTGCTTCCCAAATCGGCTTTTCTCTCAAGCACCACAGTTCTCATTCCTTGGCTGGCCGCTTTTCTTGCACATGCCAAACCTGCAAATCCTCCTCCAACAATCGCAACGTCATAATCTTTCATGCCGGCATCCCAGCATGTAAATGTGAATGCTTGATGAAGTCTGAGTGAAAGATTGATGAATCCGAAATTGGATTTGAAAGAAAATGCTCTTTACCACAGAGACTCGGAGAACACAGAGGTGTAGAAAAGAAATCAGAAACACTTTAAGATGTTAATCTGTGTTCTCTGAGTCTTTGGCTCAGGAATTGAGAATTGGTTCGTCCATGTCCGTTTCACTCCCATTGTGGTCAATTTAGCCGGGACCTATCTTAACCTTTGGTTCTCGCGATTTTTCCCCGCGAGGTAATAGCGGATAGATGAGCTGCAACCGATCTTTTCAGATCAGTCACTTACCTTTTAGATATTTTATCTTCGCTTTTTATTTCCTTTTTTCCCGTCAGCTTGTTCCTCTTTTTGATCCTTCGTCTCCTTCACAAGCTCATCATATTTCTCGTCGCTCACGTTTTCGCCGATGTTTGCCTCCCCTTTATGGCAGACGACTTTCCATTCCTCCAAGGTTTCCTCGAAGGTCCGGCTTTTCCACCTCAATTTGCTCAACGTAAACTTACCGAGATCGACCGTGAGTTTTTCATTGGGTTTTAGCGGCGGGAGTTTTAGGGACTTTAGCGCTTCTTTAACGATTTTTTCGTTATCGTTTTTCGCACGATTTATCAGCACATCTCCCGTCAATTCAGCGCCTTCAAGATTAGTATTGCTCAGGTTTTTGATCTCCACTCGGAGGGTCATTTCCTTGTCACTCGATTCTGAGCGTGGACCCCTAGCATCTAGATCGGCGCTGAGAAGCTGCCGCTTTACAGTCAGCGAGACGAGTGGCTTGGTGGCATCCTCTGCAAAAACCCCTGCAATCAGGCCAAAAAGCACGGCGAAACTTAAAATTTGAGTTTTCATGATGTAGTGGAAACCCAAGCTGATTGGAAAAGTCGCGATGAAATTTTGAATCATTTCCTATCTGGGGAAATCAGATTTTAAGCATCCGCCGAGAGAATTGATGAAACGCAGAGGTAATATCCAAGCGAATGATCGCCAAAAAACCATCCACCATGAAACACCTCCATACTCCGCCTGCGGGACTCTGCCTTATCATTTTACTCACTGGGATCTTCATGACTTCCCTGACAACCCTGTCTCCCGCCCAGGAACCCGCCCCGTCCGGCAAGCTGAAAGCGCACGCCATTTTCGCGAGCAACATGGTCTTGCAGCGCAACAAGCCCATCGTGATCTGGGGCTGGGCCAAAACCGACGCGAACGTCACCGTGCAATTGGGCAAGGAAAAAGCGGAAGCCAAAGCCGCTGGAGAAAAAGGTCGTTGGGAGATCAGCTTCCCCGCACGCGAGGCCAGCGCGGAACCCCAGACCCTGATCGTCACCGCTGGCGATGAGAAAGTGGAAATGTCCAACATTGTCGTCGGCGACGTGTGGGTCATGTCGGGTCAAAGCAATATGGCTTTCTCGCTCAAAGGTGTGCAGGAGGAGGACATCGAATCCGCTCAGTCGAATCTCCCACAGTTGCGTTTCTTCTCGATCTCTCCAAACGAACAATCCGGACCGCAGGATGACATTCCAGCGGAAAAGATCGAGACTCAAGGATGGGCTGTTTCAAATCGGGAAACCTCACTCAATTTTTCCGCCATCGGTTATGTTTTCGGCTCCAGGCTCCAGAGGTCGTTGGATATTCCCATCGGCGTGATCAAAAACTCCCGCGGTGGAGCATCGATCGAGGCCATCGTCCCCAGCCACAAGTTCGACCAACATCCGCTCGCCAAGCGCTATGCGGAATACATGAAACAAAAAATCTCGGAATTCGATAGGGAGGCCGCCTCTTTGAAAGTTTGGGACAACCAGCTCGCGAGAGCGAAATCCAAAGGCACTCCTGAAATAGATTGGCCAAAAAAACCCGTGAATGGCGACAATCTAACATCTTGGAACATCCCCGGCATGAGCGCGAGCGACATGGGCAGCATTCATCACG
Organism: Prosthecobacter debontii; assembly: GCA_945885485.1. GTDB lineage: Bacteria > Verrucomicrobiota > Verrucomicrobiia > Verrucomicrobiales > Akkermansiaceae > Luteolibacter. The sequence goes on along the minus strand of CAMCYT010000203.1, from coordinate 1,139 downwards.
GCATGTTCGGCGTGTTCAAAGGCTACAACATCAAAGGTGTGTTGTTTCACCAAGGTTTCAACAACACCCTCAGCGGAAACTGCCGCCCAAAACGCTACCGCGCGCTCATGAAACTCATGGTCGAAGGTTGGCGTGAGGAATTTAACGATCCCGCGCTTCCTGTCGGCGTGATCAGTGGCTGCGGCGGCGATGACTCTCAGAACGCAGAGAACTTTGAAATAAGAGCCTTAGGCGGATCTCCATACATCTACGAGGCTCAGCGTTTGGGATTGGCCGATGTTGGCGACCCAGAAAACACCGCTTTCCTGCCCTCATACGACATCCAGATCCCCGGCTTGCACCCAGCGAAAAAACGCGAACACGGCGAGCGCGCAGCGCGTTGGGCTCTCAACCAAGTCTACGATTCGAAAGTCGATTGGGAAAGTGCCAAGCTCCTCTCCGCCGAGCCACAAGGCGATATGATGATTCTCAAATTCGACAAGTCCGTCATGCCGGATGACTGGTCGCCTATCGTCGAAGGTTTTTCCATCGCCGGTGAAGACGGAAAATTTTACATGGCACACGCACGCTTTCCCTTGCTGAAAGGCAAAAAGCACGGCAGCAACGCGAAATCCAGCGACGCCACCACGATCCGAGTATGGAGTCCACTAGTCAAAGAACCCAAAGCCGTGCGATACGCTTGGGCCGTATGTCCTTTAGGTAACCTGAAAGTCAGCGGCAAACCGTGGCTTCCACTGCAAAGCTTCCGCACCGATAATTGGGACTATCCAGAGGTCGAAGACCCCGCAATCATCGCTGAAACGGGCGATAAAAAAGCCAGTGCGGACGCCGCTGCTTTCAACGAAGAGCGCAGAATCAAAGAAGCCGAAATGGGCAAACAAATTATCGAAAGACTCAAGACCCTAACAGAACCTATCGAGCAAGCTGCGAAATAAGCGAGCCTCCCAAGCATAGATGAAAGGCAAATCGAAATACCAACCCAAGCAAACTTGGCACCCTTCCAGTTTATGGTCCGCTCAAAGTGAGAGGATTCGGGTTCATTGATAGTGGCTGCCACCTGCTTGTCAATCTGCTTCCGGAGCGAAGGCCGGAGGCCGCAGCGTAGGAAGCAGATTGAGCCGTTTGACCTCTTGCGGGAG
>CAMCYT010000202.1 GCA_945885485.1 Prosthecobacter debontii | reverse complement strand
GTCATGAACGCACTCGCACTCGAAGGCGCTCTATCACACATCGGTGTCGACTGCACAGTAATGTCAGCCATCGAAATGAAAAACGTCGCGGAACCTTTTATCCGTCGTAAAGCAGAACATAAATTGGATGGCGGAACCGTAGTCATCTTCGCAGCAGGCACCGGCAGCCCTTTCTTCTCCACCGATACCACCGCCGCCCTCCGTGCTAGCGAAATGGGCGCCGATGTCATTCTCAAAGCCACTCAGGTTGATGGAGTTTACTGCTCCGACCCTCGCAAAAATCCTGACGCCAAACGCTTCGAAACCGTAACTTTCCAACATTGCTTAGAAAACCGACTCAACGTCATGGATGCCACTGCTTTCAGCCTCTGCATGGACAATCAAATTCCAATCATCATCTTCGATCTCGGCCCAACCGGCAACCTCTCCCACGCCCTCCGCTCACAGCCCATCGGCACCCTGGTCCACGGCGAGTAAAATCCTTCTCTTCCATTCAAAAATCATCAATCGTCAATCGTCAATCGTCAATCAATCTCTAGAAAGACCCGAGTCCCTATTTCGCTTCGATTTACGATTGATGATTGTTGATGTTTGATTTCTGATTTTCCTAAATTTCACCCTTCACTCTTCACCATTCACAATTTGTATGTTAGACCCATCCGTCACACTCAAAAAAGTCGAAACCGATATGGAATCCGGTATCGAACACCTAATCCATGATTTCTCCGGAGTCCGCACCGGCAAAGCGTCACCCTCACTCATCGATAACCTCGATGTCTATGTCCATGCCTATGGCGGCGTCCAGAAACTCAAAACCCTCGCAGTGATCAACACGCCGGAGCCTCGCATGCTCAACGTCCAACCCTTCGATCCCTCCACCACCCGCGACATCGAAAAAGCCATCCGTGAATCCAAACTCGGCCTCAACCCCGCAGCAGCCGATCGCTCCATCCGCGTCCCTATCCCGGAACTCTCCGAGGAACGCCGCCGCGACATGGTCAAACTCATCAAGCAACTCGCCGAAGAAGCCAAGGTCCGCCTTAGATCCGCCCGTAAAGCCGGACTAGACGAAGCCAAAAAAATGAAAGTCGATGTCATTCTTACTGAGGACTCTTTCAAGGATTACGAAAAACACGTCCAAGACCTCACCAATAAATACACCAAAAAAATCGACGAACTCGCCGTCGCCAAAGAAGAAGACCTGATGAAAATTTGAAACTCTAAGTTTTAAACTCTAAACTTCAAGGAAGAGCCTGGGTCGATATGACCTAGGCTTTTTTGTCCCCCCCTTTGTCTTTATTGGAATTTTGAGTTTAAAGTTTAAAGTTTCCTCGTTTTTCCGCTTGCGCGTGATCCGTATCTTCGCCTAAACCTTCGCCCTCACCCGAAAGGGGCGTTAGCTCAGTTGGTAGAGCACTTGCATGGCATGCAAGGGGTCAGCGGTTCGAATCCGCTACGCTCCACTTTTTTAACTTCAGTTCCTGAAGCTACGAATGGCAAGCCATAGAATCAGCCGAGGGAAGCTAAGAATACTCCTGCGTCTGGTAGTCGTTTTATTTTTTCCCCGTGAAGCGGGCAGCCTGCATGGCCGGAGTGTAACGTAGGCAATTCCCTTCGTAGCCTTGGCGAAGTAGGGCTGGCTTGAATAAGGACAAATTACTTTTCGGGTCTAGGATCAAATATACGTCCTATAAGTCCTATAGATCGTATCTCCCCTTCCGGTGATTTTAACCTGAATCTTTTTCAGCGAAACATTGTCGAAGTCAGATCTTCACTTATGTTTACACCATGAAACCTCTTCTCGCGCTCGTCGCCACTCTCTCATTTGCCTGCGCTTCCCTGCACGCCCAAGAACCTAATCCCAACCGTATCCTCGAAGGAGCTAGACTCAGCGCCGCACTCACCAAACTCGACACAGGATTAAAAGGCCACCTCTCTCAAAACGGAAAGAAAGTCCCCATCGAGATTTTCCTCAAAGGCAAAGACATTCAGTTCCAGTTTTACGAAAACAAAGCATGGCGCGTCTTCCATCTCCGTCTCAACGATGATCACAACGATCTATTTGAATTCATCGATGGAAAAACGGTTGATTTTCCCCGTGCCAAACTCACCGAATCCATCGCCGGAACCGATCTCACCTACGAAGACCTCGCCCTACATTTCTTCTACTGGCCCAATCCTAAACTTGAGGGCAATGAAAAAGTCGGCACCGAAGACACCTACAAACTCCGCCTCAATAAACCAGCCGATGCGGCAGGAAATTACTTCGCCGTCTATCTCTGGGTTCACACCAAATTTGGTGCCTTCATGAAAATCCACGGCCACGCCAAAAATAACGATCTCCTCAAAGAGTTCCTCGTCGAAGATGTCATGAAAGTTTCCGACGAAGTCTGGACCCTTCGCAAAATGCAAGTCTCCAGCTACAAAGACGGCCGCCGCTCATCCATCACCGACATGGTGTTAGAAAAACCCGCCAAAGATGCCCTGAAAGGCCTCCACCAGTAACTGCCGCGTCCCGCGGCAGGCCATGATATCGGAGTCTCGCCGATTCTTCAAAATCCAACAATGAAGCTCTTCTCACTCCTCCTCATCCTCCTAACATCTTTTCTCCACGCCAAGGAAGTTTCTGTTCAAAATGAAACCCTCAAAGGCGAACTCACTTTAGGCGGAACAGATAAATCATTGATAGCATTTATCATCTCAGGTTCAGGCCCCACAGATCGAGACGGGAACACGGTAGGCTCCCCAGGCAAAAACAACAGCCTGCTGTATCTTTCTAACTTTCTTAACAAAGAATGTATCTCAACGCTAAGAGTCGATAAAAGAGGAGTTGGCGCGAGTGCCTCAGTTGCTGTGAAAGAAGCCGATCTACGTTTCACCACTTACGTCGATGATGTTGGACATTGGATCGATTTCCTTAAGAAACGTGGATACTCAAAAATCGTATTAATCGGCCATAGTGAAGGCGCATTAGTGGCGACGCTTGCCGCTTCATCCAAACCCGTCAACGGCTTGATTTCCATTTCAGGCGCAGGCAGGCCAGCATCCGTCGTTATCAAGGAACAATTGCAGCCAAAATTACCCAAAGAACTTTACACCCAAGCGGAGAACATCATCTCAAGTCTAGAGAAGGGAGAAATCGTAAAAGACCCTCCGGCATCATTGAACTCCCTGTTTCGCCCCAGCGTGCAGCCTTACATGATTTCTTGGTTCAAAATAGACCCTGCGAAAGCCTTATCAGAAGTCAAAGTCCCCATCCTAATCATCCAAGGTTCAACCGATCTCCAAACCTCGGTCGAAGACGCTAAATTACTTCACGCCAGCGCAAAAGACAGTGAACTACTCATCATCAAAGGCATGAACCATGTTCTGAAAGAAATCGAAGGAGATCTAAATACTCAGCTACCGTCTTACCTCGATCCAACTCTTCCTCTGCAAAAGGAATTGGAAGCAAAAGTCCTCGATTTCATTGAGAAATCTGCAAATAAATGACATCAGTCAAGAATCTCAAGACTAGCTGATTTATCAGCTAGAGTTCATTTCACCCCTCTTCATTCGCGTCCATTAGCGTTCATTCGCGGTTAACCCATATTTCATGAAAAATGCCTCATTTCGTGCACAATTCCTGCTTGTCCCAAAGCGTTACCTGTTCTTTATTTCCAAGCCGCTCACATGACCAATCCCTTCTACCATTCCAGCACCCCCCTCGTGTCTGGCTCTCTGCACAGTCTTTCCAACGAACATGACAACTGCGGCATGGGCGCCATTGCCCATCTAGAAGGGAAACGTTCTTTCACCGTGCTGAATCACGCCCTGACTTCGGTTTCATGCATGACTCACCGTGGTGCCGTCGATGCCGACATGAAAACCGGCGACGGCTCAGGCATCCTCTCCCAGATCCCTTTCCCGCTTTTTTTCAAAGCCGCTGAGGCTCTCGGCCACAAAGTCACCAACCCCGCAGACCTCGCCGTCGGCGTGTTTTTCTTCCCCGCAGGAAACAACACCCAAACCGCATCCATCAAAAAAATCACCGCCGATATTATCGCCAAACGCGGCATCTCCGCCATCGGTTGGCGTGAAGTTCCCGTGCACATCGATGCACTTGGAAAAATCGCCCAAAAATCCCGCCCAGAAATCGAACACCTCCTCATGCTCAAACCCGATGGCATGGACGCACTCGACTTCGAACGCAAGCTCTACCTCTGCCGCCGTGAAATCGAACACGCGACCATAGAAATCCATGGCTTCTACATGCCGACGTTTTCTAACCGCCTGATCTCCTACAAAGCCCTCGCCATGCCCGCGGCATTGCGCGCGTTCTACGCCGATCTAACAAATCCTGATTTCGAAACCGCGATCTGCCTCTATCACCAACGTTTCTCCACCAACACCTTCCCCGCATGGCCGCTCGGACAACCGTTCCGCATGATGTGCCACAACGGCGAGATCAACACCGTCGAGGGCAACCGCAATTGGATGACCTCACGTGAAGAATTCTTCGAGTCTCCGATCTGGGGTGATGAAATTGATATCGTCAAAAATCTCATCCGCCACGGCGAGTCGGATTCCGCTTCTCTCGATCACTGCCTCGAGCTCCTCATCCTTTCCGGTCGCTCACCCGAACACGCGATGTGCATGCTCGTCCCCCCAGCCTACCGCAACGACGAAGACATTTCAGACGAACTCCGCGCCTTCTATCAATACATCCGCTCATTCTCCGAGCCTTGGGACGGCCCCGCCGGTCTCGTGTTCACCGACGGCACGAAACTCTGCGCCTCACTCGACCGCAACGGCCTCCGCCCATCGCGTTACAAAGTCACCGCCGATGGTATCCTCTATATTGGTTCGGAAGCAGGCGCAGTCATTTTCGATGACGCAAACGTGATTCGCAAAGGTCGCCTCGGCCCAGGACAAATGCTTTCCGCAGACACCTCCACCGGCATCCTCAAGCACGATCTCGAAATCAAAGAAGAGCTCGCTCGCCAAAAACCTTACCG
>CAMCYT010000201.1 GCA_945885485.1 Prosthecobacter debontii | reverse complement strand
AACTCCTCGTCCGGGGCCGTGCGTCAAAAAATCCAGAAGGAAGAGACCTGTGCACAGGATTACAAGTAATCTCAGGATGCGAGCATCTTTATCATTTTTTACCGAATATCTAATTCATCCCCGCCCACCCGCGACGCAAAGGGTCTAGTCGTCTTTGATGGGTTAAAAAAGTGCGTCAACTGTGATTATTAAGAAAGGAAAGCGCCGACTTCAATCTCAAAGCTAGAGCCAAAGCCTCCGGCGGTGGGAGAAGCCATTTTATCAGCTAAAAAGTGGCTATTTCTTTCAAATCAAAAATCAATACTTGTACCCTTTTGGGCAATCTGACGATTACAAAACTTCTTGCAAACGCACCTCAGTATCGATAAATCCGGCTTTCCAGCCGCTAATAGTGGTGAGGTTGCAATACGAGATTTATATGAAGTTAGCCAAACTGCTCGATACCGATCGCATCCTTCTGGATTTGAAAGCAACCGAGCATTTGCCTGCCATCGTTGAGCTGGTGGATTTCCTCACGGCGCGTGGAGATATTCCAAAAGACTGTTATGACGAGACCCTCAAAGCCCTCGAAGAACGCGAAGCTCTCATCAGCACCGGCATTGGCTCTGGCGTGGCGATCCCTCATACATTTTCCGATTCCCTCGAAGAAGTCGTCGCCATCTTCGGTCGTTCCAAACAAGGAATCAACTTTCAGGCACTCGATAACGCTCCGGTGTATTTCATCATCTTGTTCATCGTTCCCAGAAAAGACTACCATCTCCACCTTCGCACCCTTGCCACCATCGCGAAAATGTTTACCAACGGCGAAGTCCTCCGCAAACTAGCCACCGCTAATACCCGTGACGAGATTTTGGAAATCCTCGATCCCAAACCCATGCGCACCGACAAAGAGCCTTGCTGAAATAGATCCAACGATCTTACCTATTTCCAGCCAGCTTCTTCGTTGGCAAATATATATTAGAACCACGGATAAACACAGATGAACGCAGATAAATAAAGAGTGATGAATACTCCTCTTTAAATTCTCTACCATCTGTGTCCATCCGTGTTCATCCGTGGTTGAAATTTCCTTTTAGTAATACCCCATGACTCTCCTCCAGAATCTCGAATCACGCCTCTCCAAAGCCCTTGAAACGGTTTTAGGCGAACCGACCCAGCCCAACCTCATGACCGCAGCCGATCTTCGTTTCGGCGATTACCAAAGCAACTCCGCGATGGTTCTGGCGAAGCGGATGAAATCCAATCCTCGCGCCCTTGCTGAACAAATCCTCAACGCAGTCGATATCGAAGGCCTTGCCACAGCGAAAATTGACGGCCCGGGTTTCATTAATTTCACCATCCTCCCAGAAGCTTACGCCGCCTACGCGGAAAGCTTGTTGAAAGATCCCCGCCTCGGCACGCCGGAGCTCGGAAAAGGCAAACGCATTGTGGTCGATTTCTCTGCACCAAATGTCGCCAAACCCATGCATGTCGGCCACATCCGATCGACCATCATCGGCGATTCCCTCTGCCGCATCGCGCGCTTCCTTGGCTTCGAAGTCATTGCCGACAACCACATCGGCGATTGGGGCACCCAGTTCGGCATGATTCTGCATGGTTGGAAAACCCGCTTGGATCACGAAGCCCTCGACCAAGATCCGATCAAAGAGCTAGTCCGCGTCTACCGCGAGGTAAACGCTTCCACTAAAGACGATACGTCGGTTCTGGAAACCTGCAAAATCGAACTTGTGAAACTCCAAGCCGGAGATCCCGAAAACCTTGCGATCTGGCAACAATGCATCGATGTTTCAAAGTTCGGACTTCAGAAAATCTATGATCGCTTGGACGTAAAATTCGATCACTGGCTGGGAGAAAGTTACTACAACGATATGCTTTCCGGCTTGGTTGATGAGTTTCTCGAAAAAGGCCTCGCCCGCGAAAGCAACGGCGCGGTATGCATTTTTTCTGAAGACACCAAAGACCCCAGTCAAGATCCGTTCAAAGTCCACCGCGAAGACGGATGGACCGATAACCCAGCGATCATCCGTAAGGCCGATGGTGGATTTCTCTACGCCACCACCGACCTCGCGACCATCCAATATCGCATCGATACCTGGAACGCGGATCAGATCTGGTATGTCGTCGGTGTCCCGCAACAACTCCATTTCCGCCAGATTTTTGAGGCCGCCCAACGTTGGGGAAAAACCGGCGACTTCCGCCACATCTCCTTCGGTTCCATTCTCGGCGAAGACAGAAAACTCATGAAAACTCGCTCTGGCGATAACGTCGGCCTGACCGATGTGCTCGAAGAAGCGGTCGAACGCGCTGCCGCCGCCATTGCCGAAAAGAACCCGGAACTTCAAGGCAAAGAAGCCGAAGAGATCGCGGAAATCGTCGGGATCGGCGCGGTGAAATTCGCCGAACTTTCCCAGAATCGCCTCACCGATTACGTGTTTGCATGGGATCGCATGCTCGCCCTTCAAGGCGATACTGCCCCATACCTGCAGTATTCGAGCGTCCGCATCCGTTCCATTTTCCGCAAATTCGACGGTGAGTTTGATGCTTCAGCCGTCGCTATCCGGCTGGAGAAACTCGAGGAAATCCACCTCGCTCGCCTGCTTGCCCGCTTCGGCGAGGTTTTGCCCATGGTCATCGAGGATCACCGACCCAACCTCCTCGCGAACTACTTGTTAGAGCTCGCCCGCGCCTTCCATTCCTTTTTCGAGGCCTGCCCCGTCCTGAAATCCGAGGAGCCTCTCAAATCCAGCCGACTAGCCCTCTGCAAGCTCACCTCAACGATTCTCGAACAAGGCCTTGGCCTCCTAGGTATCCGCTGCCCCGAGCGGATGTAAAATTTCAAATTCCAATCTTCAAGTAACAATAAGAGTTAGGGCTATTCATTTGTCTTCCCTTGAAAATTGAACTTTGAAACTTGAGATTTAAGATTGCACTTTTGGGCTTATAAACAAAAGATATGGCGATGTTCCCCTTTTACGTCATTGGACATAAAAATCCCGATACCGATGCGGTTTGCTCTGCCATCGGTCATGCTGCCTTGCTACGTGCCTGTGGTGATGAGCCCGATGCGATAGCAGCCCGCTGCGGCGATATCTCACAACGCACCAGATGGGTGCTCGAAAAAGCGGGATTCGAAGCTCCAGAACTTCTCACTGATGCACGCACCAATGCGGGAATGATCTGCAAACGCGAGGTCATTTCCGTCCGCCCGTCTGATACTTTCCTCACTGCCTATAATCGGATGCTCGGCGCATCGGTTCGCTGCGTGCCTGTCATGAATGAAGACGGCACAGTTGCCGGGATGCTTCAATACTTCAACTTACTCAAACTTCTCCTCCCAGCAAACACCGAGGGCATCAGCGTCCGGACCGTGCACGCCTCGCTCAATAACCTCGCTAAAACTCTAGATGCAGAAAGTTTAGGCGCAACAATTTGTGATCAGGACGAAGAAGAAGACCTCATTCTCCTGGTCGGAGCCTCCTCTCAAGACACGGTGAAAGATCGTCTCAAACATGCAAAGGAAGAAGGTAACCTCAGAAATTTCCTCGTGATCTGCGGAGACCGACCCATCGTTCAACGCCTTGCCATCGAGTCCGGCGCACGCGCGTTGTTAGTCACGGGACAAAATGTGGTTTCCCAAGAAATCCAAGACTTCGCTATTTCCAAAGGAACTGTTCTCCTGCGTTGCCGCCAAGACACGGCCAGCGCCAGCACACTCATCCGCTGCTCGCGCACGGTGCGCCACGTGATGGAAACCAAGTTCATCTCGGTGAACTCCAAAGAACCCGTTTCAAAAATCCGCAAAGAACTCGTCGCCGTCGACCAAGACCTGTTTCCCGTCATGGAAGCTGGCTCGGATGCCATGGTCGGTGTCATCGCAAAATCTGACCTCGTCGATCCACCGAAACTACGTTTCGCCCTCGTCGATCACAACGAATACGCCCAGGCCGTCACCGGTATCGAAGAAGCCACGATCACCGAAGTCATCGACCACCACCGCCTCTCCGGCGATCTTGTTTCGCGCGAGCCTATTCGTTACCTCAACGAACCGGTTGGATCAACTTGCACTCTCGTCGCTCGTAAATTTTTCCACAGGGATCTCATCCCCGCACCCGGCGTCGCGCTCTGTCTCTGCGGCGGCATTGTTTCCGATACCCTGTGCCTAACATCTCCTACCACCACCGCGCTCGATAAAAAAATGCTGACCTGGCTCAGCGGAATCGCACGCGTTGATGCTAAAGAATTCGCTGCAGAATTTTTCGCCGTCGGCTCACTCATGGCAAACGGAACCACCGCTGAAATCATCCACACCGACCGCAAAGAATTTAACGAACAAGGCATGTTCATCAGCGTATCTCAAGTCGAAGAACGTGATCTCCACGGCTTCAAAGCCCGACGCGATGAGTTAGAAAAAGCCCTGCGCGATCTTCAATTTGAAAAAGGCTACAACATTGCTGTCTTAGTTATCACCGATGTTGCACTGCTCAAAAGCATGGTTCTTGCCGTCGGCCCTGAAAAAATTATCGCCGCCCTGCCATTCACACGCATTGACGATACCCTATACGCCGCTCCCGGAGTCGTCTCAAGAAAGCGCCAAATCTTCCCCGCCATCTGCGATGCGATTGAACATGGGAGTAGGTAGGGCTGCATCGCCGAGGCAGCCGCGTGAAGCGAGAAAGACAAAAATTGAGTTCCTGATTCAGTGACCAAAAAACGCAAACTCTTGCTCAAGCTCGCAGCCATAGCTTTCGCCATCTGCATTTTTCCACTCTGCGTATTGATCTACACGTGGACGTGCGTTTTACAATCAGACCTTGATGGCGGAGGAAACGGTCCACTCGATGCGTATCGACACACCTTAGCAAGTGCCGTGGTGTCCTATACGGTTGGCGAATGGGCAGTCAAACTCACAACCTTTCTCATGGAATCGAAAGGCACCGCTACTAGTAAGATGGATAGTCACAACAATCGGATTGGAGCAAAAATCGGCTCACAGGCGAAATCATTCACAGAAATAGAACCAACCGTACACAAGCGAGTCCTAGCA
>CAMCYT010000200.1 GCA_945885485.1 Prosthecobacter debontii | reverse complement strand
TCTGGTTCTCTGCATCATCCTTGGCAAGCGCGTTGGATTCGGTAAGGAGAAAATGTCTCCTCACAGCATGGTTCTCTGCATGGTCGGCACTGGGATGCTTTGGGTCGGCTGGTATGGTTTCAATGCCGGTTCCGCTCTCGCAGCCGATGGCCTTGCATCTCAGGCATTTATGACCACCACCATTGCAGCTGCCGTAGCGGCCTTCACCTGGGGTATTATTGAAAAGGTTCTCAAGCGCAAAGTTAGTGTTCTCGGCCTTTGCTCCGGTGCTGTGGCCGGTCTCGTGGTGATCACCCCTGCGGCAGGTTTCGTTACCGCGCAATCTGCCTTCATCATGGGTATCTTGGCTGGCGTTGTTCCTTACTTCGCTTGCACCTTCCTTAAATCCAAAATTGGTTACGATGACTCGCTTGATACCTTCGGTATTCACGGAGTTGGCGGCACCCTTGGAGCCTTGCTCACAGCGGTTTTCGCAAACAGCAAAGTAAACCCTAACTTGGTGAGCGATGCTTATGCCAAAGTGAACGGCTTGCAAGCGATGTTTAACCCAGAAACTGGCAAAGCCACTAGCGCATTGTTGATCAATCACCTCTACGTTGTGGGTATCACGATCGTTCTTTCTGTGGTTGTGACAGCCGTAGTAGCACTCATCATCAAAGCAGTCATCGGCCTCCGCCCAACACCTGAAACTGAGACCGCAGGTCTCGATATCACGGAGCACGGCGAAGAAGGTTACGATTACTAATTCTTTAACAATAGAATTCATCCTACGGGCGAGCTGGTAACGGCTCGCCCGTTTTCATTTGCGGGAAAACGAAGTTCAGATAGGAATAGGGCATGAAACGTCAGGCGTTACGGTTTTTTTTGGCGGTGGGCCTGGTGGTTTTCACTACATGTTTAGGGATGTTGTTAATGGGAAACTATGAATCTTCACCTGATCCCACAGCGCGTTTTGAAATTCAGGCAGTTCGTTTGAAACAGGATAAGGGATATGTGTGGCTAGAGGCTCATTTAAAAAGAAGTGGAAAAGAGGATCATGATATACAGAAGCCTGTGCGATTGGTTTTTGCAGATGGATCAGAGCATGAGCCTGCCGACACGACTTTTTCAGGTAGTCCCAAAACAGGGTATACTGAAATTTGGTTCAAATTCTGGATGGAACAAGAAGCGCTCAAGGGGGAGATAGACCTAAAAATGAACGGCGGAAGGCTGAAAATTAAAAGTTCTGACGCTATACCTGCGGTGGGTAAGGACAAAGAAACCGTATTTAAAACCTCAGATTGGGAATCATGGCTTGGCTTTTGATCGATAACTCGAACTCGCGCACCAAGTTTCGCTTAGGTGACGCTAGCGGTTTGCTGGAGTGGAATGAGGTAATACCGACCCGAGATCTAACCGCGGAATCGATCCAAACTTTGATCGATAGCTTAGATTTCTCAGGTGTGGTGGTCGCTTCTGTGGTGCCGGAAAAAGAAAAGTTGTTACGAAAGATTTTTGAAAACCAGAATTATCATCCGCTGACGCATGAAAGTCCGTTGGGCTATGGATTTGAGCTCGATGCGCCAGAGCAGATTGGTCACGACCGCTTGGCTAATGTGGTCGCTTTGAAAGATCGTTACGGTGCGCCGGGCATCGCGATTGATTTCGGAACCGCAGTCACATTCAGTATTATTTCAGTAGAAGGAAATTTTGCGGGCGGAGTGATCGCACCAGGGATGGAATGTATGACAGAATATCTTTCCGAAAAAACTGCGCAGTTGCCGCAAGTGAAGCCTGAGGAATACCTGTCTGCCATTGGTAAAAATACAATTGAAGCGTTACGGATCGGCGCTGTCGCGGGTCATCGCGGGATGGTCAGACAAATTTTACGGGAGATGGTTTCAGAGATCGGGGGCGAGGTGTCAGTGGTCGCCACGGGTGGAGGCGCGACATTTGCAGCTCAGGGGTTGCCGGAAATTTCCTCAGTGGATCTTGATCTCACCTTGGAAGGCCTGCGGCTCGTTGCGGAGCGAGTTTTCAAAGATGAATAATTTCTTAACCACGGAAAGCGCGGAATACACGGAATTGGGAGCTGACGCTCGAACTAGTGGATCATTTGTCATCTCTACATTCCGTGTATTCCATGCTCTCTGTAGTAAAAATATCTAGATTAAACCTAGATTTTTTCTTCTGTGCTCTTTAGGCAGGGCGCGGCAATGAGCGAACTTCCCTTAGCAATCGGCATCGACTTCGGTGGCACCAGTGTGAAAATTGGCGTCGTGTGCGGTTCAGAAATCATCGATTCTGCGCCGCCAATCGCGACTCAGGATTTCGATGGAGCAGAAGCGTTGATCGCCACCATGGTTCGCACGGTTCAAGATCTGCGGTTGAAGCATCTAAATATCGCTGCGGTAGGTGTAGGAATGCCGGGATTTGTGCATTTTGAAAAAGGCATTGTATTCAATCTAACCAATGTGCGCGGGTGGCAAAATATTCCTCTCAAAGATATCTTACATTCAAAATTGAATCTTCCTGTTGTTGCTGATAACGATGCGAACTGCATGGCATTTGCAGAATGGAAGCTTGGCGTGGGTAGAGGTTATAAGCATTTGGTTTGCGCTTCATTAGGTACAGGTGTCGGCGGAGGTGTGATTGCGAACGGACAAATGGTCCGTGGTGCAAATTATGGTGCAGGAGAAATCGGCCAGACATCGATTGATTTTCAGGGACGCCGTGGCCATTATGGAAATCTTGGTGCGTTAGAAGATTATATCGGAAATCGCGAAATCGCGAGTGATGCGCTGCAAGCTTATCAAGCAGCTGGAATTAAAAAAGATATCGAAGATTGTTCACCGGCCGCACTTGCGGAGGCTGCACTGCATGGCGATGAAATCGCGTTGGGTTGTTGGAATCGCATCGGCCGCATGCTCGCCACATCGATGATGAATGCGTGTTGGTTGCTAAACCCGGAAGCCTTGATCATCGGCGGTGGCGTCGCGCGTGCGGGTGAGTTGCTTTTCAAGCCGTTCCGCGAGCATCTGCTTTCACAGCTCTCGGGTGAATTTAAAGATAATCTCGCAATCCTGCCTGCGCAGTTCGGTCATGAGGCAGGCACGATTGGTGCCGCAGCTCTCGCACTTGAAGAAGCTGGATTCTAACAGACTGCTACGATTTCAAAATTTGGCGATTCGATTTTCACCCCAATTGCATTTCCTAGCAGTTTTTCGTATAGCGGACTTTCCGGACTAAGTAGGGTGATCTCCTTATTTTGAAAAACGATTTCCAGTCCGCCTGCTGCCGGGGCGAGGAGAAAATGAATATTCTGCAATTTACCAGGTACGCGTAAGGTCACTAATGCGCCGGCATCGATGGGTTCGTTTTCGGAAAATTTCCTGAGTTTGAGGTTTTCGAAAGTCCGCAACGTTTCGCCCAACTCCTTCACCTGCCGCGCTTGGCCGGTGGCTAGATATGATTCCTCCAAACTACGCGTATCGTATTTACTCTCAGCCTTTGAGCCTGGATCGGTCGCGGCCTCATGCGCCGCGAGGGCAGCCTTCGCCAAGCGCTCCAGACGCGCCCGTAATTCGCTACATATCAGTTCGACCAATTCAGATTTCATGTTTTCGGGGGGGTAAGCATCTATATCTTTTGTTTGGATCGTATTTGGAAAAGAGATTTGAACCACGGATGAAGGGAATTAACTCAGATCTGGTTTAGTTAAAAATCTTTTTTGAACAAAAAGATGAGTAAATTCCCGCATGTTCGGGGTTATGGGGTTTGAATGATTTTATTCATCTGAGTCCATGCTGTTCATCTGTGGTTGGATTTCCTCGAATGTGAATACTCTGAAGTGGAGGCTTGACCGCGAGGGGACAGATAGGCAGTTTGTGCGCCCCGTCGGTGCCTTGGTGGCAACCCGCCGGCACAAACGAACTCACAAATCGATTAGGTATGGCTGCGAAGATTTATACAAACAAAGACGCGAATCTCAAATCGCTTAAAAAGAAGACACTCGCCGTGATTGGCTTTGGCTCACAAGGCCACGCCCACGCGCTTAACCTCAAGGACAGCGGATTCAAGGTCATCATCGGCCTTTACAAAAAGTCCAAATCCCGTGAAGTCGCTAAAAAGCTTGGCTTCGAAGTGATGGACACTGCGGATGCTGTGAAAGCTGCTGACGTCATTTTCGTCGCAACTCCAGACACCGTCATCCCAGCGGTTTACAACAAGGACATCGCGCCAAACATCACCAAGGGCAAAACCCTGCTTTTCTCCCACGGCTTCGCGGTTCATTTCAAAACCATCAAACTTCCTAAAGACATCGATGTCATTCTCGTCGCACCAAAAGGCCCTGGCCATACCGTGCGCTCGCAGTTCGTCGCTGGAAAAGGCGTTCCAGGTCTCATTGCCATCCATCAAGATGTGACTGGCAAAGCCAAAGAAACCGCGCTCGCATGGGCTACTGGCATTGGTAGCGGACGTGCAGGTATTTTCGAAACCAACTTCCGTGAAGAAACCGTTACCGATCTCTTCGGTGAGCAAGTCGTCCTCTGCGGCGGTGCATCAGCACTCGTCAAAGCAGGCTTCGAAGTTCTCGTTGAGGCTGGATATCAGCCAGAGATGGCCTACTTCGAGTGCCTTCATGAGCTCAAACTCATCGTCGACCTCATGAACGAGCAAGGCATCGCTGGTATGCGTTTCTCAATCTCCGAAACCGCCGAGTGGGGCGACGTTTCCGTAGGGCCAAAAATCATCGATGCTTCCGTTAAGAAGCGCATGAAGCAACAGCTAAAAGAAATCGAGAACGGCAAATTCGCTAAAGAGTGGATTGCTGAATATGAAGGCGGCGATAAAAAATTCAACGTGCTTCGTAAAGACGGCGCGAATCACCAGATCGAAAAAGTGGGTGAGAAACTCCGCTCCACCATGAGCTGGATCAAACACACCAAGATCAAAAAAGGTGCAAGCCAAGCGAGCCTCATCTCGAGCTCCAAGTAATTCATTACTATTTAACAAACGCCCGATCTCTTCACGAGGTCGGGCGTTTTTTGTGATGGAGACGAATGGACC
>CAMCYT010000199.1 GCA_945885485.1 Prosthecobacter debontii | reverse complement strand
CATGGCCATTCCTCAGGGCTTAAGCATAGACCGGCATTTACTGGATTATTACGTATGTAGCTTCTGACATTTACCAGATGAACCGAGTCCCGGATGTAGCGGTCGTGATAATCATGTGACCATAGGCTGCCTTGTCTGAGAAGGACTCGATTGATTTCTCGCGCACTATGAGTTTTCCAACTTTTCACGATTTCACCGATTTGGGTTCCGGCTGGACAGTGAATGAGGACATGCACGTGATTCGGCATGATGCACCATTCCAGCAAACGATAAAGGTTTGCGTCAAAGTGAAGGAGTGCATTTTGAACTATATCCGCGCAAGTTGGATTGCGTAGAAGACAAGAGCCGTTTCCCGCATCTTCAAACTTGGCTATCCTGTTGTGCAGAATTTTTTCCGACTCTGATTTATCTTTTGATGCGACATTTTCTAATTCCTGTTTCCATCTATCAATCACCTTTTTGGGTAATGAGTCATTAAGGCGGAAGGTGATAGATTGGATGATATCGGGAGTATCGAGGTGGGGAAGGTAGCCGCGTGAGTGCCAGCCTTTGTGATTGTGTGGCTTCTGCATGATTGGGGGGACTGGGAGCGCGAGTCTGTGACTCGCTGGTTGATGAGGGGAATATGGATTATTTCATGATGCTTATTTGCTATTCATGAGGGTGCGAGTCACAGACTCGCGGTCCCAGTGGAAACTATCTATATTCCAGCCCATTAATCGTTTTTAGCAGCTTCAATATATTCTGATGCGCCGCATCCACTTCATTGGCTTTTAAGGTACGAGCGGAGTCGCGGTAGTAGAAGCGGTAGGCGATGGATTTACGATCTGCGGCGATCTTCTGGCCGGATGGATCGGTGAAGAGGTCGAAGCATTCGTAGGAGATAAGGAGTGGCTCTTTGGCTTTTTCGAGAACGGCTTCGATATCGGCGTTCGGGGTGGTGAGGGAAAGTTCCATCGCGGCATCGCGGGTGGAGCCGGGGAATTGTGGGAGATCTTCGACCTGAGATTTGTTAGAAATGAGTTTGCGGAGTTTTCCGAGATCGAGTTCTGCGACGAAGACGGGCGAGATGAAATCTAAATCGCGCTCGCGCTTGAGGGAGAGACGTGCGAAGACTCCGATCGTTTGGTCGCCAGCTTTGATTTCCGCGCCGAGGGTGAAGTTTTCGCGATCTTTGGGTTTCAGGGAAATCGTTTGATTTGGAATTAAAGCGGAGAGGGTGGCTTTCGCATCGTAAAGATCCGCAGCGCGATCTTTTGCGGCCCATGAGGATGGTTGAGAGTTACCAGTGACGAGGATTGCTAGGCTGTCGCTTTCTTGATCGATGGCTTTACCTCCACCCGCATTGCGGAAGACGCGTCCCATCTCGAAGAGACGGATGGATTTTGCCTGTTGGCGGGCGTTGCGTTCCGCGCTGGTAACGAGGCCTGGCACGATGGACGGGCGCATGATTGCGTGATCTTCGCTGAGCGGAGATTTAACGCGGATGAGATCACCGTCTTGTAGCGCGCGCAGCGGAAGGATATCGGAAAGTTGGCTCTCGGAAATGAGTTTGATCGTCTGGCACTCGTATAAACCAAGTGCGGCGAGACGACGGCGCAGGATCATATCGGCATCGTAAGCAGCGTCGACATCGCTGGTGGGAACCAGCGTTGCGCGGAAGCGGGATGGAACGTTCGCAAGGCCGTGGACGCGGGTGATTTCCTCTGCGAGATCGATGTGACGGGTGAGGTCTTGGCGGAACGATGGGATGACCCATTTGCCTTCAGCTTGTTTGGTGAGGCCGAGACGGGTGAGGATTTCCTCTGCGGCTTCGGTGGAAATGGAATTGCCGAGTAGGTGATGGAGTTTTGTTAGATCGAGAGCGACCGGCGAGGGTGCGGGAGGGATTTGACCTGCGGCTTGCGTGATGCAGTCGTTCGGAGAACGGCTCTCCAGTAGGCTGATCGCGAGCGCGGCGGCGGGGAGGACGCCTTGTGGATCGACTCCGCGTTCGTAGCGGTAGGAGGAATCCGATGAAAGGGCAGTGCGGCGCGAGGTGCGGCGGATGCCGGATGGCGAGAAGTAAGCGGATTCGAGGATGATGGAGGAGGTGGATTCGGTGACGCCGCTATCGAGTCCACCCATCACGCCAGCGAGTGCTAGGGCTGCGCCTGATTCGTCGGAGATGAGGAGGTCGTCGCTTGTTAGAATGTGAACGGATTCATCGAGAGCTTTGAATGACTCGCCGTCTTTCGCTTGGCGGATGACGAGTGCGCCGGTGACTTTTGCTGCATCAAAGGCGTGTAGCGGTTGTCCGGTTTCGTGGAGAACGTAGTTGGTGATGTCGACGATGTTGTTGATCGGGCGAAGTCCGATAGAGGTGAGGCGTTGTTTGAGCCAATCGGGGCTTTCGGAGACGGTGATGTTGTCGATGCGGGTTGCGGCGTAGAACGGGCAGGCGGCGGTGGCTTCGAGTTTGATGAAGTCGGTAGCGGCTGGAATTGAAGATGCGGGCGAGGCGCCCGCGTTCCCATTTATCAGAGGCGTTTTCAGCAGGGTCGCGAGCTCGCGAGCCATACCGGCGTGTGAGAGTAGGTCGGGACGGTTGGGAGTGACTTCGAGTTCTAACAGAGTATCGGAATCGAAAAGGGTTTTGACGGGAACGCCGATGGGTGAGTCTTCGGGTAAAATGAGCAGGCCGTCTTCGCCTTTCGGGAGGCCGATTTCTTCGGCGGCGGCGAGCATGCCTTTGGATTCGACTCCGCGCATTTTGGTTTCACCGATGGTGAAGCCTGCGGGGAGTTGGGCGCCGGGAAGGCAGCATGGAACTTTGTCTCCGACTTTGTAATTTTTTGCACCGCAAACAATTTGGCGGAGCTGGCCTTCGCCTGCATCGACTTGCGTGACCTTGAGTTTATCAGCGTCAGGATGCTGAACCGCCTCCATGATCTGCGCGACGACGATTTTATCCGAGGCAATGCCTTTGGTGATGATGCCCTCGACTTCGACGCCAGCGAAGGTAAAGAGATCGGAACTTTCAGAGATAGATTTTCCGGAAAGGTCTAGGTGCTTGGAAAGCCAGTTTAAAGAAATGTTCATGACAAGAGTTAAGAAATTTTCACCGCAGAGGCGCAGAGGTCGGAGAGGGACGCGGAGTTGTGGTTAGTTAATTTTTATAATGATAAACTTTTTCATCGTCGTGGCTCAGCGATCCTTTGCGACCTCTGCGCCTCTGCGGTGAAGTTTTTAGTTATGCGAATTGCGTGAGAAAGCGGGTGTCGTTTTCGATGAGTAGGCGGATGTCTTTGATGCCCCAGCGGATCATCG
The DNA here is from genome assembly GCA_945885485.1 of Prosthecobacter debontii. Classification (GTDB taxonomy): domain Bacteria; phylum Verrucomicrobiota; class Verrucomicrobiia; order Verrucomicrobiales; family Akkermansiaceae; genus Luteolibacter. Next base: position 1,784 of record CAMCYT010000199.1, on the reverse strand, counting down.
CAAGGCGGTCTAGGCCCATGCCGAAGGCGAAGCCGGTGATTTTTTCAGGATCGAGGGCGTTGTCTTTGCGGGTGGCGTTGATGGACTCGAAAACTGCGGGGTCGACCATGCCGCAGCCTGCGACTTCGATCCAACGTGGGGCTTGGCCTTTGATCTGGAGTTTTACATCGATTTCAAAAGATGGTTCAGTGAAGGGGAAGAAGTGTGGACGGAAGCGCACTTCGGTGGTGGTGCCAAACATTTCACGGAAGAAATATTCGAGGGTGCCTTTGAGGTCGGGAAGGGTGACATCGGTATCGACGAAGAGGCCTTCGAGTTGGTTGAAGACGGAGAGGTGAGTGGCGTCGATTTCATCGCGGCGATAAGCTGAGCCAGGGGCGATGATGCGGATCGGTGGGGTGGCGGATTCCATCGTGCGGATCTGCACGCTGGAGGTATGAGTGCGGAGGAGTTTGCCGGAGTTGAAATAGAACGTATCTTTCTCGTTGCGGGCGGGGTGATCGGCGGGAGTGTTGAGCGCATCGAAGCAATGGTATTCGTCTTCGATTTCCGGGCCATCGGCGAGGGCGAAGCCCATGCGGCGCAGGATCTGGATCGCTTCGTCGCGAATGAGAGTTAGCGGATGTAGACCGCCTGTTTGAAGTGAACGAGCCGGGAGAGTGAGGTCGATGCCTGAAAGTGCTGCGGCATCGGCGATGGCTTGCAGGGCGTTTTGCTTTTCCTCAAGAGCGGATGTGATCGCGGTGCGAGCGGCGTTGAGGGATTGGCCGAAAGCGGATTTCTCCTCATTTGGGATGTCTTTGATGAGCGCACCGGCGAGAGTGAGGGTTCCTTTTTTCCCGAGAACGGAAACGCGGGCATCATCGAGCGAGCGCGCGTCGTTGGCGGCGGCGATCAATTCGAGGGCGGAAGATTGTATGGATGCGATTTGCTCGTTCATGGGCGGGCAAGGGGATAGCGGAGAGGAGGCTTCGGGGCAAGAGTTTGCTGAAAGTGGGATTGACCTAGATCCGCCAGAATATCAGGATCCAGTCATGGACGGACTGGGGTTTATAGATGTTTTTAAGGGAAAATTGAAATTTTGGGCTCTCCATTGCGCCATTAGCGCATTCCCCAGTTATCTGATTGTGATGGTTTGGCTTAAGCAAGCTGCAAACCCAACGGCTCATTTGGCAATGCTGGTTGCGATCGCGACATTTGTGATCGGCTACTCGGTATTAACCTCTTTGCCGGGGGGGCCGTTAACGCGGAAAGATAGTTTGTTATCTAGGGCTTTAAGGGTCGGTCTCATTTTGAGAATGATATGTTCGATATGGACGTTTCTTTTTATTTTTTTGGGTCCATTGGTGATCTTTACACCGGATTTGTGGTGTGGAAATATTGCAACAGGTTTCGTCGATCGCATTTATGGGTTTCTTGGTCATGAGACCGATTTGCGTAATATGATCGACGGTAATAATACCAAAGATGAAGTTTTGATACAGCCCGGATTTATGGAAATTTATCTGATCACCTTATTTGAGGGGCTTATACTTTCATTGATGCTGTTTATTTTTTCCGTAATGGCAGTTGTCATCTTGCAGATGCGTGATCGGAAAAAGTTTTTCGTAGAAAACAATCAGCAATATAAAAGTGGGGGCTGTACTAGCTAAGGCTCATTGCTGAGCCTGTTTTACCCAGTATTTAAGCTGCTTCAAGAGCATTTGATGGTTACCTCCATTGAAGCGCCATTCACACTCCTTCAAAAACCAGTGAAAGTTCTCTTTTTTGATACCATTAAATCT
>CAMCYT010000198.1 GCA_945885485.1 Prosthecobacter debontii | reverse complement strand
AGATTACCGAGGAGGAAATCCGCCAACAAAAGATCTTTGAGCTTGAGGTGGAAGAGCGCTCTTGGCTGGCGGGTCCGCGTTCCCGATTTCATGATTTGTGTTCGTTGTTTCGTGTGGGTCTGGATCTGATTCGGGCGTATCGGATTCTGCACTTTGTCGGACCTTGCGTGACGATTTTTGGATCTGCAAGAACCAAGCCGAGGACTCGTTGGTATGAGCTGGCGCGGGAGATGGGCGCGGCAAGTGCGGAGCTGGGATTCACGGTTCTCACTGGCGGAGGCCCGGGCATCATGCAGGCGGGCAATCAAGGCGCTTTCGAGGCCGGTGGGCGCTCGATCGGGGTGAATATCATCCTGCCCTTTGAGCAAGACGTGAATCCATACGTCCATCGCTCGGTGAACATGCGGTATTTCTTCACTCGCAAGACCATGCTGGTGAAATATTCGTATGCCTTCATCGTCATGCCAGGTGGCGCGGGAACGATGGACGAAATGTTCGAGACCATGACTCTCATCCAAACCGGAAAACTCAAAAACTTTCCGATCATCCTAATGGGCAAGGATTTTTGGCAGCCGCTGATGGACTTTCTCTACAAAATGGCGGATGAAGGTATGATCAATCCGGACGATCCAGAGCTGATCTTTTTCACTGATAGCGTGGAGGAGGCTAAAGCCCATCTACAACGGCATGCGGTCAGGCAGTTTAACTTGCGCCGGAAGAATGCGCCTAAACCCATATCTGCCCTCGGCGAAAAAGGCATGGCGTAAGCAGGCAGGGACGCCTGTCCCTAGGCGTCCATTTCTAGCGGAGGTTATTGCAGGAAAGTATCGTTAGAATACGGCGCGCCGTCAGATATGGACGTTTAAAGATAAATGTCCTGCCATCAAGCCTTCGGCAGGAAAAACCCACGCTGTTTCTCAGAAATCGGCAAGCCGAGTTTCTCCATCACCGAGAGCATATCTTCCCACAGCGCGCGTTTAACATCGTTTGAGCCGCTTTGCAGCAGGTAGCTAGGATGATAAGTTACAATGGTTGGGATTCCTGAAATGTGATGCCAGTTTCCACGCATATTCTCCATCGTTCCCTGAAGGTTCAGCAAGCCTTCCGCTGCGTTTCCACCGAGAGCGATGATGATTGCCGGTTTAACAATATCGATTTCCGCCATCATTAAAGGCAGGCAAGCTGCTATTTCCTCGGGGCTTGGTTTACGGTTGTTGGTGGTTTGCTTGGGGATGGAAGGGCGAAATTTTACCAGATTGGAAAGGTAAATCTCCTCTCGTGAGAGTCCCATCGCTTTGAGAATGTCATTTAATTTTTGTCCAGCAGGCCCCACGAATGGCTGATCTTCCTTTTCCTCGTGATAACCTGGAGCCTCGCCGATGAACATGATTTGCGCATCCGGATTTCCAACCGCAAACACCATGGTTTCCCGCAGGCTATCTAACGCGCGAGCCGGCATCCAATTCGCTGCCTGGCGCTTGATACTGGCTAATTTCGCTGGTTTATCCGCGCCTTCAAAGACCAAAGAGACTTGTGGAATTGGCCGTGGTGCACTTATCTCAGTGTCCGTAATGGGCTGAACATCCACCGGCTTGCGGGCTCGGATGAAAAGCTCCCTGAGGCCATCGCGCGCCTCATCGTCCAAGAAAACATGGCTTTTTCCATGCGCCTGCTCGGACTGGAGAAATTCTATAACGGCATCGACGGGACGGCTCACGCACAAGTGTTATGACTTCCTAGAAGACGAATCAACCTCCAGCTCGTGTTTTTTTATTTTCAATCTTGCCGCTAGGATTTGAAAGCCATAGACCCTAGCCATGTCCCACTTCCCTGACATTCCTAAAATTCAATACGAAGGTCCTAAATCCAAAAACCCTTTCGCATTCAAACAATACAATCCCGCGGAAATCGTCGCCGGGAAAACTATGAAAGAGCATTGCCGCTTTGCTGCAGCCTACTGGCACGTCATGCGCAACGGCCTTTCAGATCCTTTCGGAGGCCCGACCGCCCTCATGCCATGGGATGACCAAAGCGATTCCGTTTCCAACGCCCTCACGCGCGCCGATGTGTTCTTCGAGTTTCTTGATAAAATCGGCATCGACTACTACTGCTGGCACGACCGCGACATCGCCCCTGAACTCGGCGATCTCGCAAAATCGAATGCTGCTCTGGAAAAAGTCACCGATCACTTGCTCGGCCTCCAAAAAGCCACTGGCAAAAAACTCCTCTGGGGCACCGCCTGCTTATTCTCACACCCACGCTACGCCCAAGGCGCCGGCACTTCGCCGAACGCAGATGTTTTCGCCTACGGTGCAGCTCAAGTCAAAGCCGCCATGGACGGCACCTTGAAACTTGGCGGTGAAGGCTATACCTTCTGGGGTGGTCGCGAGGGCTACTCCACCCTTCTCAATACCGACATGAAACGCGAGCTCGATAACCTCGCCAATCTCCTCCACCTCGCTGTGGATTACGCGAAAACCATCGGCTTCAAAGGTCAGTTTTACATCGAGCCAAAACCACGCGAGCCCTCGACTCACCAATACGATTCCGACTCCGCCGCCTGCCTCAATTTCCTCCGTCAGTATGGTCTCATGGATCATTTCAAACTGAACCTAGAAACCAACCACGCGACCCTCGCCGGACATACGATGCTTCACGAAATGACCGTCGCCATCGATGCGAACGCGCTCGGCTCCGTGGACGCCAACCAAGGCGACGAACTCATCGGCTGGGACACCGATCAATTCCCGACCGATATCTACCTCACCACCGAGATCATGTTGAAAGTCTTGGAAATGGGTGGATTCACCACCGGTGGTCTGAACTTCGACGCAAAACGTCGCCGCGAATCCCACGAACCTTCCGATCTCTTCCACGCCCACATCGGCGGCATGGACGCCTTCGCCCGCGGCCTTAAAATAGCAGCAGCGATCCGCGAGGACGGCAGACTCCAAGAGTTCGTCAACAACCGCTACAAATCCTGGACCTCAGGCATCGGCGCTAAAATTTCTAACAAGCAAATCAGCATGGAAGAAGTCAGTGCCTACGCTCTCTCCAACGGCGAGCCAACCCTCGATTCCGGTCGCCAAGAAATGTTAGAGAATTTGGTCAACGAATTCATCTAATCCAAAATCCTGGAGAGCCGTGCCGCTAGCCGGCTTATCCGGGATCCTAATGGAAGCTTAACTCGTAGCGGCTATCTTCTGGCTGCCCCCCGATAAGCCGGGGGTCGCCTTCTTTTTCTTAGCATCACACCGTAGCTGCCCCGACACGTAGGGGCAGGCTGTGTATGTGGCTTCTCGCCACGATTACTATCAATCGATCTTCTAGTTCCTGAGGTTTCATATCCATCTGAGGGTGCGACACCCTCGAACCTCAAGGGGTGACGGCACCCCTTGCTCCAACAACAAGGTGGACAGCCATCTCTTTGGATTCTATGGTTCCGCACGTTTATGAGTCATTCCGAGAAAATCATCTGTAAGCCCACCCCGTGGTTTCTGTTACGTGCCGGCGTAATTTTGGCGATGTTCAGTGTGTTTAGCGTGTTGTTCTACATCGACGGCACCACGGGATATCGGAAAAAGAATTTCGAATATTACCTTCACGCAACCTTTGAGAAAGCGACCTCGACCTTTTCCAAAATGGACTCGGAGAATCCTTTGAGCGAGGAAACATGGCGGGCGTTCGCCTCCAAGCAAACAGTGGATTTCCCGGAAAATCCCGAACTCCTTCCAGCTTATCTCAACGACCCCAAAGACCCCAAGCTTCCCATGCCTTGGCCGGATATTCTCACAGATTACTCTCGGGTCAAAATCCTGCAACACAACCATCTCTGGCGGGATTATTCTGAAAAAAATCAGCTCGCCGAAAAGCCTGCCGAAAAACCCTTCGACGCCGGGAAAATCGATGAGCAAATCCACGTGTTTTACATCTGCGTTGGCCTGTCTACCATCGCCCTGTTTTTTCTACTCCGCACGGTCCGTCGTAGCGTTATCGTCGATAAAAAGTCACTCATCACCGCCGACGGGAAAAACATCCCATATGAGAGCATGCGTGTGCTCGATCTCCGTAAATGGGCCGCCAAAGGCATTGCGTTCTTAGAGTATGAAACCCCTGCTGGCATGAAGCGCGCCAGAATCGATGGATTGACCTACGGCGGCTTCAGCGAGGAAAAAAACCAACCTGCCGAACAACTCATGCGCCAAATCCGCAGCAACTTCACTGGCGAAATCATCGATTACGGGGTGGAAGAGAAGAGTGAAGGGTGAAGAGTGAAGGGTGCTGATTATTGGTTCGGGAGAATTTTAACCACAGAGGAACGGAGTCAGAAAAGGAGGACACGGAGAGAGAGTAAATGCTTCTAGCTTCCTTTCCCTTGGGTAAAACGGCCCGTGACAACAAAATTCCCCATTATTTCGATAATGATCTAGTTCTCAGTGTTCTCCTTGTTCCTCTGTGACTCAGTGGTCTTAAAAAGCTCGAACACTTCTAAGTCTGTCATTTTTTCCTATCGCTTTCCGAGTTTTCACGTTTTCATATTGCCAACCAAGGCGCCTAGGCGTTAACCGTTTCTCACACCAACATACAACCACTCAACACATGTCAGACAAATCGATCGAAGAACGCGTCAAGGAAATCATTGTAGACCAGCTCGGCGTCAGCGCAGACCAAGTAACCCTAGAAGCCAAGTTCGTTGAGGACCTCGGTGCCGACTCTCTCGATACCGTCGAGCTTGTCATGGCTCTCGAAGAGGAATTCGACGTTGAAGTTCCAGACGATGAGGCAGAAAAGCTCCAAGCTGTGAGTGACGTTGTTACTTTCATCACCAGCAAAAAAGGCTAATCCGTTAGGCTTAAAGTTTTCAATAAGGGTGGTTGTCGCAAGGCAGCCGCCCTTTTTTTGTAATTTTCTGAGATGTTCCATCATGCTCAATAAAATGAACCACCGATGGACACTGATTGTAGGAAAAAAACGAACCATCCAACTCCTGCCCACCGAGAGAAACATCGGTATTCATAACTTCTAATTTATCAGTGTTCATCCGTGTCCATCAGTGGTTTCATCTCCCCGTAACTTCATTTCACTGCTCATGCCCACCCAAGACGACATTCAATATGCCATGGAAACCACTCGGGTTCTTCATGAACCGGATCATCG
>CAMCYT010000197.1 GCA_945885485.1 Prosthecobacter debontii | reverse complement strand
CCTTCGTGGTAAAATCCACTTCGAGATGCGCAAACTCGTCGAGGCCAGCGAAATCGAACTCGGACCTTCCCAAGATAAGACGGTCATCGTTCCCGGTGAATCCGTCAAAATCAACCTCCGCGATCCAACCCTCAACGTCTCCGGCGCGGGTTCAGAAATCGAAGTCGAAATTTGGGCTAAATCCGGCGACCGTGAGCGTATTCTTCTCTATCAACTCGGCGACAGCAAAGAAAAATACCGCGCTGACGTTCCTACCTCACTCGGCGCACCTGTCGCCGGCGATAAAATCCTCCAAATTCTCGGCGAAGACGAAATCCGCTTCGGCTACTCCGCTCGCTTCCGCGCGAAAATGAAGGATCTCCCTGCCGATCCCGATATCGTCATCGGCGTCGCTTCAGATGCTTTCTTATCTTTCTCCGCCGGTGCGTTTCCTCCACGCGAAGGCGAACGCCGCCTCAACATCGAAGAGCTCGGTGTTTCCTCCTCCCAAGCCGCCCTCGGCACTCGCACAGTCCGTCCCGGTAACCCAGTTTACATCCGCGTCACCGATCCAGATCGCAGTCTTACCTCCGGAGCGGACGAAGTCACCGTCAGTCTCCAAACTTCCAGCGGTGATGAAATCCGTCAGCTCGCTCTCAAAGAAACCTCACCCTATAGCGGCGAGTTCCAAGGCATCGTCCCCACCGCCGGAGCACAAGCTATAGCCTTCGCCTCAGAAAGCGCTCCGGGTCGTGATCCGAACATGGCGATCAGCTCACGTGAATACCCGGGTTGGCAGGGAAATGTCGGCGACGCACAGAAATCGCGCACCTTCGGCATCGACCTCAACGACAACGCCACCGTCAATCAAATGATTCTCGATATGGGTGAGGCTTCCAATCAACTCAAGCGCTTCGTGCTTCAAACCTCACTCGATGGCCGCAACTGGACCACCCGTGCTCGTTACCCAGAAACCACCCCTGTATGGGACGGTAGACCAAACGTTTCCTCGTTCCCTACATTTGGAACTAAGGCGATTGGAATCTCCAAGCCTACCGGTCGTGAACTTCCTAAGGATTGGTTCGAGATCATGGAAATTCATTCTAACAAGGAAGAGATCGGATATCTCTCTGCCAACGTTGTAAGCCTGTCCGCTGGTCCATTACCTCTCGTTGAAACAAGCCATCCGGGTTATGGCTGCCTCATTCGCTATCGCGCTCTTTTCTATCAACCCGCCGCCGCCATTCGCCGCTTCCAGCTCACCGGTCTCCCTGAGAACGGCAACACGATCTTCCTCCTCAACGGTATCCCCGCTACGGCCGATGCCGAAAACGGAATGCTTATCGAACGTGAGCTCGCTCCCGGCCTCCATGAAATCCAAATCTGGCGCAGCGATGGTCGCGGTGATTTCCCCAAACACAAACCCGTCCTTCTCTGCGACCAAGATGGCAAGCCGGAACTCGTTCCTTGCCCGGATAGCATGTTCAATCCTCTCGCATTTCCAGAAAATGTTAGAGCGATGATCCCCCAAGTCGCGAAAATTTCCACAGGCGCCAACGGTGGTCTCGAAGTAGCCTTTGGTGATCAAACCCGCGCGCGCCTCGTTCGTCTAGTCATCAATGCTTTCGACGGCGCCGCTCCGACCATCAAAAAAGTCACACTCAACAATCGTGAAGGCAAGGTGCTCATTCCCGTTACTCAGGATTTCATGCAGCTCCGCGATAACAACCAACTCGAAGTGCTCCCCGGAGATAGCATCAGCGTCCGCTACCAAGATCCGCGCAGCGCATCACCCAAACGTGATCGCCACGAGCAACGTCTCAACGTCGCATTCAACGACGCCGTCCTCACCGCTTCTTTCCTGAATTATATCGAAAAAGAAACGGGTCGCGAGCTGTTGTTAGAACCCATCCGCCGCTTTCGCTTCGATGATGCGGTTGCCATCGTCATCGATGATCCCGACATGGACGCCAGCTCCGAAAAAGACATGGTCGAAATCAAAGTGGTTTCCTCCTCCGGCGGCAAAGCCACCATCCAAGCTATCGAAACGGAAGAACACAGCGGTCGTTTCCTCGGGCGTGTTTTTCCCGTCACCGGCCAACCTGCCCGCGCTTCCGAAATCCAACTCACCGAAGGCGGAACTCTTACTGCATCCTATCGGGACGCAGAAAACCTCAGCCCTGGTATTCCTACCGATCGTGAAGTTGTCATTCAACACGCGCTCTACACTGAGCCAAAGATCGCCACCTACAACGTCACCAGCAAAGTCCTGCCGGTAGTAGTCAATAAGCCAGCACCGAAGAAATCTGAAACTCCTCCTGCCCGTGCCTCGGGTCCGGAACTCGTAACGCCACGTCGTGCGCTGGATTTCGTCCACGGCGCCGAAACTCAATCCCTCACCGCTGTCATGGGTTCGAGCGTGCGTTTCGATGTAGTATTTCCTCATCTCGCTCTCGCCGGAAGCAGCACAATCAACGCCTACGTGCAAACGGAAACTGGACGCAAAGCCAAACAAACGGTTGTCAAAGGCGCCTTCGACGTCGCGGTTCCCGGCACACTCAAGCTTGTGGGCTCATTGAAAAACTCGGGCGTGGTCATCCCAAATGGATATAAGCTCGGTCAACCACCGACTGCTCCGAGCAACCAGCCACCACTTGAAGAAGGTCGCTTCTTCTTCTCCGTCCCGCTCATCCTTGGAGAAAATCCCGATCGCAGCTTCGCCACCAAATCCGCAGAATCACTGGCAGAATCATCTATCCCAGATGGCCTCGCGGTCAAAGTCGGTGACATTGTTCATATCGGCTATCCTTACAAAGACCCCAAGGATCAAATCAAATGGATCACCGCTAGCTTCACAGTCGAGAGTCATCCGTTCCTCGACGCCATGAACGCCAATTTCACCGAGCCTCTGGAGAAAGCCTTCGTCGGCGAAAAAATTTATCTCCGCCTCATCGATCGTGGACTTGATCGTGGACCCGACCGCGATATCACCTCTGTCACCCTCAAAGCCGGAACCACGACCACTACGTATGAACTCCAGGAAACTGAGGCACACAGCGGTATTTTCAAATCCGCGTTCTCTATCAGCTACGCGCCGGATAAAATGCCAGCCAAGCTTCCACCAGTCGCTCTGAATGGCTTCCCTGTCCGCTACGGTGATAACGTTGAAATTTCCTATCCGTCTAACAAAGAAACCCCTTCGATCATCGTTACGGTCAACAAAGGTGCGGATGGTATGATCGAGCCTTTCAGCAAGCGCTTCAATGGAGACGAAATGGCTGTCCGCACCAGCTTTACTCTGGCTGAGTGTTACTTCGAGCTCGCTAAAAAACACCGCGAACTTGACCAAGAAAGCCTCGCTCGCCGCGAAATCGCTCAAGCGCGTAAACTCCTCGCAGAGGCCATCGCCACTCACCGCGACGACGATCTCCGCGCCCATGCCGAATACCTGTTAGGAAACCTCGCACAAGAATACGCCGACCTCGCGAAGAACGAAGAATCCAAGCTCCCGATGTATCAGGACGCCCTCGCTCGTTTCTCGAAAATCCCGACGGATTATCCCGATACCGAGTTCGCTCCTAAAGCCCAGTTCAAAACCGCACTCGTTTATGAAAAAATGGGAGAGACCGAAAACGCAGTAGAGGAATACGTCAAACTCGCTTACAAATACCCCAACCATGAGCTGATCCCTTCAGTCATGTCGCGCCTCGGCGCATATTTCCAACAAACCGGCCTCGCCTTGAAACAACAGGCCGATCCGCTCCGTGAAAAAACCGATGATGCCACAAAGGCCGAAGTCCTCCGCCTTGATCAACTTTCCTACCCTGAGTTTCTCAATGCCGCCATGGTCTTCGAAAAACTCCAGGAACGTTTCCCCGAGGATCCACTCGCCGGACTCGCCGGACTCCGCGCTGGCCAAAACTACATGCGCGCGCATCAATACAACAAAGCCGTCAAAATCTTCATCAACGTTCACGCCAACGAGAAATACGATGATCGCGAGATCCGCTCACAATCCCTCTATTGGAGTGGTATCTGCCAAGAGCGCATCACCGCCCTTTACACGGAAGACAATTATAGAGGCCGCGGCGAAGCCATGGAACTCGCTTACGAAACCTACCGCCGCGTCACCTTTGATTTCCCTGACAGCATTTGGGCGAAATATTCTCGCGGACGCCTCGCCGATCCAGCCTTCGAAAAACGCGTCGCTCTTGAAAATGAAGCACGTGAACGCATGATCGAATCTCTCAAAGAAAGCAAAAAAAACAGACGATGAACCTTCTGGAGGAAACCCTACTCGACGAACTCACAGACGGAGCCGAACCCAAGCTCTTACTGCGGACTCGTACGCGTATTGATGCCGGTCGCTGGTGGCGCAGTACTCCCGTTTGGATTTGCATCAGCGGCAACGAACTCATCCTTTTTGCCGTCGCCCGCCGCCGCTACGTTGAACGCGTCCAGCTGGCTGATTGCCGCGACTGCCATTATACAGCTGCCACTGGAGAATTAGTGATCGACTCCACTTCATCATTGCGTATGAAACGCGTCAACCTCTCTCCTCGCGATGCTCTAAAAGTAATAGATTTTCTAACAAATTAATAACCATTTCCTCTAACCACACCTAAAAACTATGATCGAACAAATCCTTGCAGGCGGGCCTCTAATGATTCCCCTCATGTTGTGTAGTCTCATCGGAATTGCCGTCGTCTATGACCGATGGTTTTCCTTTCGTGAAAACCGCCGAATTGATACCCGCTCCCTTCGCTCCAAGGTGCAAGCCCGCTTGAAGGAAAATAACATTTCATCCGCTATCAGCGAATGCGAAGCCGCAGGCGGACCAGTAGCATCTGTCATTCTTGCTGGGCTGCGCTCATATAGTCAACTTCTCGACAAAAAGGAAAACCCAGAGATCATGCGCCAAGTCGTCGGTCAAGTCATGCAAGACTACAGCGCCCAGGCAATGAGTGTTGTTAACAAACGCCTAGATGTCCTCACCACCATCGGTATGGCAGCTCCTCTACTGGGGATGACCGGAACCGTGACAGGTATGATCGCCTCCTTTGCCGGCCTTGCTGCAGCAGGCAGTAGCGGCTCCGGTGGTGGCGCCGTCGCTGCAGGTATAGCAGAAGCCCTTATCACCACAGCCGCAGGCCTTCTTATCGCTCTTGCCGCCGTCATCCCACAGAGCGTCTTTTACCGCTGGGCAGATGAGATCGAACTCGAAATCGAAGAAAGTTCCTGC
>CAMCYT010000196.1 GCA_945885485.1 Prosthecobacter debontii | reverse complement strand
TCTTCAATCCATGAAAGTTGAAGACAGACGCGCGCTTCATAAAAAGTGGGAGAAGAAGCTATCGAATAAATACATGACGGAAGTCACGGAAGTCATTCGCAAGCTATCGGACACCAATGGCGATGGAAAAATTGATCAGTCCAATGTCTTCGCCGACAGTTTCAATGATGTCGTAGATGGCACTGCTGCAGGTATTTTCTATTATGATGGAGCGATTTATTTCGCGTGTATTCCGAAGATCTACAAAATGTTAGATGAAAACGGAGATGGCAAAGCGGATAAAAATGAAGTTGTCCAAGATGGTTTCGGTGTTCGGATTTCGCTCTCCGGTCATGATTTGAACGGATTCACGCTAGGCCCTGATGGAATGATCTACGGCACGGTTGGCGATCGAGGCTACTCATTCACCACGAAAGAGGGAAAAACCTATCACTACCCGAATGAAGGCGCATTGTTCCGTTTCGAACCGGATGGCAGTGGATTCGAGATCGTCCACACTGGCCTGCGCAACCCCAAGGAAATCGCATTTGATGAATTTGGAAATGCTTTCACGGTCGATAACAATTCCGACCAAGGTGACGCAGCGAGGATTCTGTATCTCGTAGAAGGCGGCGATACCGGATGGCAAATGGAGCACCAGACAATGCATACGTTCCATCGCCAGATCGGACTGGAGACTCGGCCTCTGAGCCGCTGGATGGATGAGAAGATGTGGGAAATGCGCAACGAAACCCAACCCGCCTATATACTTCCTCCCTCCGCACTTCTAACATCCGGACCATCCGGCCTTACCTATCATCCTGGCGCAGGTTTTCTCGAAAGTGAAAAAGGTCGATTCCTCATTTGCGACTACAGAGGTGGCGCGGCTACTTCAGGCATCTGGTCTTTTGAAATGAAACCCGATGGCGCCGGCATGAAAATGACAGACGCTCGAAAATTTCAATGGGGAGTCGCAGCAACCGATGTGGAATATTCATTTGATGGCAGAGTATTCATCACTGATTTCGTCACTGGCTGGCAATCTCACAATGAAGGACGCCTACTCTCGCTTAACGCTGGTAAAAATCTCTATTTGCCAGACGAAACGCAACAGGCCGCCAAATTGATATCCGAAGGATTCGACCAACGCAGCTCATCTGAACTTGGAAAATGGTTAGGTCACGCAGACTCCAGAGTCCGCCTCCGCGCACAGGTTGCCCTGACACGTAAGCCAGATGCGATCGCCAGTTTCCAGAAAGCCATCAATTCAGATGATCTCATTACCCGAATTCACGGCATCTGGGGCATGGGAATCATTGCGCGCCGTGGTGTCACTCCATCGCCAAAAGGTGAATTCACCGATGTCACAAAACTTAGCAGCTTGCGTGAAAAAGCCGCGGCTGCGTTAACCCCACTCCTGAAAGATTCATTGCCAGCTATCCGAATCCAAGCCTTGCGCGTGATCCGTTACGCCCCTGTGAAACCGGAGACCTTATCATTCGCAGCACTGCTCAAAGACGATTCCGCAGCGGTTCGCTTTGAGGCAGCGATCACGATAGGCAAAATGAAATCCAACAGCCATTTCAACGATGTCATTGAGTTCATCAAAACGAATGACAATTCTGATGCTTATCTCCGTCATGCCGGAATTTACGCTCTCGAGCACATTGCCAGCAGCCCGAGCCAGGTTGGAGATCTGGTAAAATCCGATTCGCCAGCCATCAGGCTCGCGGCAGTTGTTGCACTGCGCCGCATGAAAAGCGATGAGCTGAAACGTTTCATCAACGATTCCGATCCTTACATCCAAGATGAAGTCATCCGCGCCATTGACGATCTGGACATGATCGAATTGAAACCGCTTTGTGCCGCCCTGTTAGATAAATCTTCCGATCGGAAGTGGACACCTCTCATGTTGCGCCGTCTGGTAAACCATGCTTACCGGGTTGGTTCGGCAGAAAATGCGGATAGAATTCTCAATATCTTCTCGAATAAAGAAACCCCAGAAATCGTAAGAACAGAAGCACTTCGACTTCTATCCTTATGGGAAAAACCCAATCCAGCCGATCCTGTCAGCGGCAAATGGCGACCTTTAGATCCGCGTGCGTTGGATACATTGAAACCTTCATTACTCAAAGCCATACCAAAGCTTTTAAGTGCGGATGAACTGGCTCTCAGCGGTGCTCTTGATCTCAGCATGACCTACAAGCTCGGAGCTGATGCGATCAGCTCGGATAAAATCCGTGAATACCTTTTAAATGATAAGTTACTTCCTAGCACTCGATCCAAAGCTCTCGCGGTTTACATCCCACGCAAAGAAAAAGATCTTCTCACCCTCTTAGAGAAACTAGCTGAAGATCCAATGGATGAAGTTGCAATCAGTGCAATGAAAGGAATGGCCAGTGTATCACCAGAAGAAGCCATCGCCTCCTTGGAAAAAGCTATCGCTTCCGGAGATGCGATCCGAACACAAAAAGCATGGCCTATTCTCGCAGTCATTCCCGATCCAGAAGTAGGAAAATATATCATCACTCATCTCACAAAACTGCAGGCAGCAGAGGGAATTTCATCGAGTGCTATCGAACTGCTAGCTGCCGCAAAAAGCCGCAAAGAACCTGAAGTGAAAAAAGCCCTCACAGGTTATGACACATACTTTACTGAGAAGTCAGACTCATACGCCAAATACAATATAGCGCTTGAAGGAGGTGATTCTGTGAAGGGTTTTTCACTTTTCAAATCTCTCCCTGCTGGCCAATGCATGCGTTGCCACAAAGCATCCGACAAAAGCAGTGCCGAAGGTGGAGATGCTGGCCCCAACCTTGCTGGAGTTGGTAAACTCCATGACCGTAAATATCTGCTTCAATCTCTTGTGAACCCAAGCGCAATCGTCGCCCCTGGCTTCGGCATCACCTCAGTAAATTTCAAAAATAGCGCCAACCTCGTCGGTAATCTTGTCGAAGAGACCCCTGACAGCATCACAGTCTCAACCCCTGAAAACACTTGGTCGATCAAGCGTTCCGACATTACCTCTTTCACTCCACCCGTCTCCGCCATGCCACCCATGGCAGGTGTCGTGAAACCTGAGGAACTCAGAGATCTCGTTGCATGGTTAGCTAGCTTGGAAACCAAAACCAATGCTCCAAAACCTGTCAAAGTTGAGGCCTTGGATCCTGCTAGTCTTTTGAAAGCGAAGTAAGCCCTGGTCGACTCATCTAACTAAGTCTTCCTCATACATCAGTTTGAAGCCGCTACGATTGAGCACGGAAGTTGCGAAATCATAATCTTCAACATGCATCGCGAGAAGCGCTTGGCCTTGAGGGCCCGGCATCATCGCGTATGCAAAATCGACATTGGTTTCAGCTGTCATCAAGATATCCAAGCATTGCAAAAGCCCCGGCCCCGCTTCTTTCAAGGCGATGACAACGAGTTCACAAATCATGTAGGGAATTCCCTTCTCGGAAAAAATTGCCTCGGCATTGTCTGTATCGGACAAGACGAGGCGCGCAATGGTCGCATCACGTGAATCTTGCACACTCAGTCCGATCACTTCGATTGACGAATTGCGCAATAACTTCACCAAGGATGCCAGAGCACCTACACGGTTTGGTATCATGACAGAAAACTGCCTTACAGGAGTTCCGTTATCCGCCACTGCTTCGCCCTCAGATTGAAATTCTTGCTCCATGAATCCGTTCGTTGAATTTAGCCTCTAGGCCCGCGAAGGAGTAAAGTGCTTACTTGGCCACTAGTCACGTCTTCAATCACTAACTGACCAGGACGCACGTCATTTATGATGAATTCTCGGCTGTCTTCTGAGTAAAATTTCTGCCCGTTTTTGGCTAGGTAGCGCCGTCCCGTCGCCGCATCCTCAACCAAAGCCGCCGGATCATGTCCGACCGCGGGACTGCCTGCCCGCCATTCACGGCGCTGACCCGTTTGCTTATCCTCAACCTCCACCACGCCAATATAGATGGGTTGGCTGTTGTTAAGTTTCCCCACTTCTTTCCGGGTGGAAACTTTTACGACCACCAAATTTGAGTTCGGAACCGGATCACCGGCACGCACGGTGATTTCTTTGGATGGCTTGCCGCTTATGTGCAATGTAGCGGTTGCGCCTGAGACTTTTTTCACCTCAACGGGTAGTTCACGCTGTAAATATTGACGCATGACAATGGGAGAATTTTGATCTAACGCCGTGGAAGAAATGCTCTTTTTCGAGAAACTTGAAAGATGCGCCCCCTCGATCGTTGCTACTTTCTCAGGCTTTTTGGCGCCGCTCTTACCCGCTGATTTATTCATATCTTTCGACATGGTAGCCGCGATTTGGGTATCAGAATCCAATCCGATCGCTTCACTAGAAACACCTTTCTCTATCATTTCAGCAATCTCAAGATGACCTCTGGCAACCGCGAAACTTTTTGCCGTTTCACCTGACTCGGTAGTTGCCTGACGGCTTGCTCCAACATCCATAAGGACTGCAACAGCTTCCTGATGGCCGTTAGAGACCGCCAACATCAAGGGTGTGCGCCCATCTTCCATCCGCGCATGCACCGATGCGCCATAGTTCGTTAAGGTATCAATGGCCGACGCATCGCCTTCCATCGAGGCTAGCAATAAGGCTGAATCAAGATCCTCACGATGATATGGAGCCAACTCCTCAATCGCTTTTACCTGGTGATTTACCACCGCCAACATCAGTGAATTATAACCATTTTTATCCTTCAATTTAGAATTAGCCCCTTGCTTCAAAAGCCAACGAACCATTTCAGTCCGACCCGACAGCACCGCCAACATGAGTGGGGTTCGACCTTCTTTATCCGCGTCGTTGATATGAATTTTTGCGTTCAAAAGATATTCCGCGACATCGATAGCGCCTGCTTCGGCCGCAATGTGTAGACTTTGCTGACCTTTCTCGTTCTTCGCTTTGATATCAAAGCCCAACTTTGCCATTTTTTTGACGACCCCAACATCATCGGCACGAATCGCTTTTAACCATCCATCCTGCGTCATGGAATAACCGGCCTCCTCGATCTCTCCATCCACCTGCTCTGCATTTTTTTTGCACGCGCCCAGCCCCAGAAAGAAAATGCACACCAAGATTTTTCCCAGAGACTTCATAGCTTCCACATACTTTAGATTTCTTAATGATTCAATCTCGAATCTTAGTTAATAAATTCCGGGAAAAATTTATCAACTCTATCACCAATTCTGGTTGCCAGATATTGAACTTCACTATTAGATGCGGCGTCTCTGAAACCACTCCCCCC
>CAMCYT010000195.1 GCA_945885485.1 Prosthecobacter debontii | reverse complement strand
ACGACCGCTATTTTGCACGCCCAACTAACGGTCATTTTATCAAAATGACCCTACCGATTTTGCCTCCTGCGCGCTCATATCCCAAACATATTTCCAATCGCTGGACTTTTCCACTAGTCCTGCACGGACAGGATTATTCAGAATGTATTCTCGCTTCTCTGCGGCGGATGTTTGAGATCGCAATCTGTGATCGAAAAATCCTCGCTGCCATTCGATCCCACATTTTTTCGTCATCCACCGTTTCCAACCTCGAATAGCAATTGCCATGCGAGTCTCTCCATGGAACTGCATGACGGCATGCACATGATCTAGCATTGCAACAAAAAGTGTGCAAATCCAGATACCACGTTCTTGGCGATTCTTGATCGCTTCAAGCATCTCGATCCAAACCTTGTCTTCAGCGAGTTGATTGATGCCACGTCGCTGACAACAGATCGTGATAAAAAATGCCGGATACTCATTCTCTATGATTACCAGAGAAGGAATTTCGTGTTTCAGATAGATTCTACGGGGGAGATCGTTCATTCCTGTTTCTAACAATATTTTCAAAAATTGGTAGGGTGATTTTGTCAAAATGACCCTACCAAATCTCCCCCAAGGCTCGCTTCAATCCCTCAACATCTCCTTCATCTATTTCCTTCAACAACGGATGTGCAGCTAACCCACAGGCCTTGCTGGCAATGACCGGCAGCCCCATCGCCAACGCTTTTAGCGCAAGTCTTGGTTCGTGTTCAACCCAGGCAGGAATTACCAAGCCCGCGCAATTAGATATATCTTCCACGCTTCCCGTGCGATGTTTGACACCTTTCAATATATCACCCACCCCTTCCTTCGCCCGTCCCAAAATCAGCAACTCACGATCTGTATCGCGAAAGGCTTCAGCGATTTCATAAATTCCCTTTCGCCCTAATGCCGAAGCCGGAAAAAACCAACTCCTGCTCTTACTGGATTGGCTCACTTGAGCTTTCGCCTCAGGAAACTTCCAATCTAACAAAATCGATTTCGAACCGAAATGCCCAGCAATCGAACGATGCGGCGTGACGATTCTAGCCGAAGCCGCCAAAGCCTCGCTTTCCGCATGAACGAGATCATCGGACGCCCTAAAATCCGCCAAGGTAACCGATTCCGGATGCCGCGCCGCCGCTTCATCCAACCGCCGTTGTAGTTCCTTCATCGGCCAACGGTTCACCAACACATCAAAGGTTCTCCCGCCTAAAACTCCAGCTCGCCATAAGTGCGGCAGCAAAGTCTGGGAAACCACCAAATGCCGAGCTTTCGGATCTATCTCTCGCGCCATTTTTTCCGCAAGCGATCGCTGAGATTCTAACAAAAATTGCTGCCTCACCGCTCCCTGAGCCGGCAACTTACGCTGTTTCCAAGAACGCAACAGAGTCATCCAAGTTTGATGTTTTATCGATACCCCATCTGGAGCTTTCCAACTGTAATTCGGCTTTTTCCAACGAAGCCCATCCAAAGGCGTGAACCATGCATCGCCCGCATGCGCGTGACGGCCACACCATTCCTGGAATTCCGGCCAAGATCCCTCTAACAAATATGCACTGTGACCTAACGTCGGAGCATGCGAATTCGTCGCCGAAGGATGACGGAAACACGAAACCACCCCGCAAGTCAGGCAATCACCATCCGCCGCCGCGCGCACCGGCAAACCTACAACAGGTGCTGCTACTTTTTTCGATGCCGCATCCTCATGCACCGCATGAATCGAAACCACCAAATCCGTGGTAGTTAGTTTCATCTGCAACCGCCATGCAAACGGCGCCCTAAAACGCAAATCCACATAGTTCCAATACACCGTCGCATCCCGCTCAGGTGGCAAATCCGATCCAGGTAACATCCGCGAGTGCTCATGCTTCTCCACCACTTCCAATCCCGCATCAATCGCCGCGGCATGCAGAAGCCCCGATACCTGACACAGTCCACCACCGAGACTCGGAATCAAACAACCCGAACGCAACTCACGTCCCTCCGTGAAACCTTTCTTGCGTGTAGTGCGGCCAAGCTGTTTCCAAAAACTGAAAACCTCCCCCGCCGGAACCTCGATCCCATCCAATGCCAAACACGACACCCGCAAGTTCTGCACCTTGCCAGCTGTTAGTGGAAATTCCGCTTCACTGATCTGTGTCCATAGCGGTGCCTTCACCTCAGCAATCGTTGCCTCTTCTCGCAGACTTTTCCCCTTTGGATGAATTAGCATCTTCTGCCCACGCTCACGCCAAATCCGATCCATGATCAGAATCCGAGTCTTAACATAAAACAGCACCGAATCGAAAAAAGTCGGATCACGGTGTGCCTTATGCTGAGAGTCATTCATTGAATGACTTCATATATCCAATTCACCCTGACCTAGAAAGAAAATTCCATGGGCGTGTTACAGAAGGCTCAATCATTCGAAAAAGCCGAAGAACTAGTCGGCGCTAATACAGCATCATACACATAGCCACCAAAACGTCGGAAGTCCAAATAACACGATTTAATATGAAATCTTCACCGCTGTGCCCAATTTCACTTCCGCATAAAGCAGCGGCACAAAATCTTTCGGCATGCGAATGCATCCATGCGATGCTGGATCGCCCGGGCTCGGAATATTTCCCACGTGCATCCCGATTCCGTAATGTGTCAGACGCATCCAATAAGGCATCGGCGCCGGCATGTATCGCTCACCGGATTTACGAGGAGTCCCGGGAGTAGCATCATCATTCACCATTTCTCCTAGCTCATTTTCAATCCAGCCATACTTGTTGGAATGTTTATCCACCAGCATCTCGCTGATCTGATACGTTCCTGGGCGTGTCCCACGACCCTCGATACCAGTCGCTACGAAACTCCAGCCCACCTCACGTCCTCCCCTTTTGACTGTGGCGATCTGATCACTCAGATCGATCTGCACCGATATTTCACCCGGCCCACCTACGTCATTCCATTCATACATGATGCGCTCCGCTTTTGCTGGCTCAGGTGGTGGTCCAAATGAACATGAACTCAGCAGGACACATAGAGCCGCTGCGGCGATTAAAAAATTATTGGTAATAGAGTTCATCGAGACGTAATTGCTATTGTATGACAGTTCCGCCATGTAAAGCATTTGATTGACCGAAATTTATTTTTTTGGCCGATTTTCTTAAATATCTGGTAATTTCATTATCCTTGTAAGAAACCAAGGCGAAATTTCGTTACTATAAAACTCATGCGCTCGCTCAGATTTCTCCCATTTATAACTGCCTTTCTAGCCAATCCTCTTATGGGAGCGGAGCAAACTGGCGAACAACTCTATACCCTTTATTGCTCAGCTTGCCATGCTCCAGATGGAAAAGGCGCAAATAACGGGGCCTTCCCACCTCTAGCCGGAAGCCCATGGATTGAGGGAAATCCAAAACGCTCCATCGCCATCGTATTAAATGGCTTACACGGCCCCATCGATGTGAAAGGCAAGACCTACAATCTCGAAATGCCACCCCAAGGCGCGGCTCTCTCAAATGAGCAAATCCTTGCCATTCTCAACTACGTCCACACCGCATGGGGCAACAAAGGAGAAAAAGTTCCCGTGGATCTCGTACGCGTCGCCCGCGCAGAATTCCAATCCCGCACCACCCCTTGGACTGCTCCTGAACTACTCAAACTTTTTCCCATCCCCATCCAAAAAACCGCTCTCTCCGATCTCACCTCACGCGTCTACAAAGGCCAGTGGAACCAAATTCCCAACTTCGATAAAATTCAGGCGGAAAATATCGAAGAAGAACATGACGGTTTGATCAATCCTTCGGTTGCAAAATTAGATGCCAATTTTGGCATCGTGTGGGAAGGAAACTTCGAAGCTCCTGAAAGTGCGGAATTCGAATTCGTCCTCGATTCAGACGATGGCTCACGTCTTACACTCAACCAAAACGTCGTTTGTGAACTGAACGGCACTGGGCCTATGGATGGCTCACGCGCGAAAACAGGTAAAATCACTTTGAATAAGGGGAAAATCCCATTCCGCATGGATTTCTTCCAAAACGCAGGTCCTAAAAGCCTGAGTTTTAAATGGAGAAAATCCGGTACCAAAGAGTGGAATTGGCTGAGTGAAAAACCAGTAGCCTCTAATGATAGCAAACCAAGTATTCTACTCATACCAACAGATGGTAAAACCGTGATTTATCGGAACTTTATCCAAGGCACTTCATCACGCGGCATTGGCTTCGGCTTCCCTGGCGGCCTTAATCTCGTTTACTCGGCAGATAACCTCGCCACAGAACTTATCTGGAGCGGAGATTTCATGGATGCAAGTCGCCACTGGATCGACCGAGGCCAAGGCAATCAGCCACCATCCGGCGAGAACGTCATCAAATTGACCAATACCCGCTTCTTGCCTGCTGAAGCTCGATTCAAAGGTTATTCGTTAGATAAAGAGGGCAACCCGACTTTCAAGGTTTCCATCGGAAGCCAAGTTCTCACTGATTCATGGAAACCCGGAAAAGAAGGAGCTTTGCTGCGCACTCTCACACTCACTGGTGGATCCGAATTAAAAATCCCTCTCGGTAATGCCGCAGTCGCTGGTGCCGAATCCGTCACTCTCGCCCCAGGCAAATCGGTTACACTTACCTACCCGCTCAATTAATTCCCCTCTGAACCCTCTCAAAGAACATCATTATGCGCTTTCTTATTCTCCTAACAGCCACCGTCACTACGGCTTTCTCCCAAATTCAATCCGACTTTTATCTCCGTGAAGAAGTCCCCCTTCCAAAAGGCGAAATCATGGAGCTTTCATCCATCGCTCTCATGCCAAATGATCAGGTCGCGGTCGCCACTCGCCGCGGCGATGTCTGGATCTGCACCGGCGCTTACGGCGATGATCTCTCCAAAGTCACTTGGAAAAAATTCGCACACGGGCTCCATGAACCCCTCGGCATGTATTATCAGAAAGACTCGCTCTTTCTAACCCAACGCCCCGAATTCTCACGCATTCAGGACTCCGATAATGATGGCACCGCAGATGTTTTTGAAACCATCAATTCCGATTGGGGCATCAATGGCGATTACCACGAATACGCCTTCGGGACATCTCCCGATAAAAACGGCGATGTCTGGGTCACGCTCTGCCTCACTGGTTCATTCAACGCTCATTCCGACTGGCGCGGATGGACGGTTCGCATCACACCGGATGGAAAGATGATTCCAACCTGCTCCGGTATACGCTCACCCGGCGGTATCGGCTTCAATGCCGCAGGCGACACTTTTTATACCGACAAC
>CAMCYT010000194.1 GCA_945885485.1 Prosthecobacter debontii | reverse complement strand
ATGGCGCCCTACCAAATTCAGATAATGCCGCTGCAGTGGTTGTGCTAAGCGATTTCCCACTGGTAGGATGAGCTGGAGATCAGCTCATTTCCACCGGGGGTGACATGGATCGTGTCTTCGATCCGCACACCGCCGAGGCCTTTGTAGTAAAGACCCGGCTCGACGGTGACTGTCATACCAGCTTTGAATTTAAAATCTGCGGTCGCGCGCATGAACGGAGCCTCATGCACTTCTAGGCCGATGCCGTGCCCGAGGCCATGGAAAAAGCCTTTGGGTTCCGGGCAGTCCCGCTCGGTCACATAGCCTTCTTTATCGAAAAATTCCTGAATCGCATTGTGAACCTTGCCACCGGAAACGCCCGGCTTGATCAGATCCAAAGCTAAGCTGTGTGCTTTTTTCACGGTACGGACTAGCTTCTTCTGCGCATCGCTCGCTTTGCCTTTGAGAAACGTGCGGGTCATATCGCCCCAATAACCATCGGAAGGACGACGTGGAAAAATATCAACCACAATGAGTTCGTTCGGACGGATCGGCCCAGAGCCGGCGTTGTGGCAATCGCATGCTTGGTCGCCGCCAGCCGTAATTGTGTGCAGGGCGATCGCATCTTTTTCCAAGGCGGCGATGGTAATCAGTTCGCGCAAGCGCTCGGAGGTCAGCACACGGCCTTCATGGATGAGCGTGTCACCTTTGATTTTCGATTCTGCCAGCGCTTTTCTAACAGCTTTAAATCCCGCCGCACTTGCCGCGTTGCCTTTGCGCAGGGCTTCGATTTCATTTGCTGATTTCACGATCCGCTCAGGAAACAGTTCGCCATCGGATACAGGTGAAATTTTTATTCCGGTCGCGTGAAGCTCGAAGGCCAAGCCTGCCGGAAAGCGCGAGCCGACGCGGAATTCCTTGATCCCGTAACGTTTAGCGATTTGCTGTACCTGTTGTGAGATGCTGGTTTTGCGGTAGTCGGAAACCTTGAAAAGTTTGGCCGTATCTGCTTGGACTTCGTTGAGAAGCAAGACTTCATCAAAATTGGATTCCGTCAGCATTCGCTGATATTCCATACTGTGTGAAATACCGATTTTTTTACCGCCGAATGAAAACGCGAGATAGGGATCGAACGCGCTGAAGCGGCTGAAATACAACATGTCGGGGTCATGTGCGTCCGCGTGAAAAAGAATCGGTGGCTTTTGGGGTGTAATTTTTTTAGCAGTGGCTTTAGGCATCTTAGAAAAGTTCGAGAGATTGAATCAGGTTATTGGGGAGGGAAGTTATGAGTGAGGGCGAACCGCTAAAGTAGGGAGTGAGGATTGCAGAGTTTTTTACCATTTCTTGAATCACAGCAGCATAAGCGCTGGGTTCTCGATGAGTTTTTTAACTTCTGCCAGGAAAGAAGCAGCAACTGCGCCATCTACCACACGATGATCTGCGGAGATTCCGATGTTCATCCGCAAACCGACTGCAAGCTGGCCGTTTTTGACGACGGGCTTTTGAATCGCTGCGCCGACTGAAAGGATGACGGCTTGTGGTGGATTGACGATGGCATCGAAGGAATCGATACCCCATGCGCCGAGGTTGGAAACCGTGATGGTTCCGCCGTCGAATTCATCGGGCTTGAGTTTTTTGTCTTTGGCACGGACCGCGAAGTCTTTCACCGCGCGGGAAATCGCCAGTAAGGATTTCGACTCCGCTTCTTTAATCACTGGAGTGACCAAACCGTCTTCCACGGCGATCGCGACCGAGAGGCCGACGTGCTTGAATTTCACGATGTGATCTCCAGCAAATGAGGCGTTTACGGCAGGCACGGCCTCAGCGGCGTTGATCGTCGCTTTGAGAATGAAATCGTTGACCGAATACTTGTTGCCGTGGGTTTTCTCGGCTTGTTCGTTGACCTGTTTGCGCATTGCCATCAGCGGCTCGGCATCGATTTCCATGTGCAGGTAGAAATGCGGGATCGTGGTTTTTGAGGTCAACAAGCGCGAAGCAATGATTTTGCGCATAGAAGAAAGCTCGATGCGTTCGTCGCCTTCTTTCGCGGTTGGTAGAATCGCTTGTGGTGCAGGGGCCGGAGCTGAAACAGGAGAGGAAGGTGCGGTGACGCGGGCTTTTACGGCCTCGGTGAGTTTCGCTGCGGCGGATGCGGCTTTCGATGGAGATTTGCTGGAATTAACGACATCCTCGCGGACGATGCGACCGCCAGGTCCGGTGCCGGAAAGGTTCGAGATGTCGACGCCGAGTTCGGTTGCGATTTTGCGGGCGAGGGGAGAGGCTTTGATGCGTTCACCATCGCCGCAAGATGGAGTTGTGCAAGCGGCGGCGGGTTGGTTGGTTGCGGCTGGTTGAACAGGAGCTGCTGCGACATGAGCTGCGCTGGCAGGAGTAACCGATCCTTCATCACTATTGCCATCAAGCACGGCAAGAACCGATCCGATTACGGCTTTTTCGCCTTCTTGCACCAAAATTTCTGTCAGGGTGCCTTCATCGAACGCTTCCATTTCCATGGTGGCTTTGTCGGTTTCGACTTCGGCAAGGATATCGCCAATTTCGACAAAATCGCCGACTTGTTTGTGCCATTTAATAAGGGTGCCTTCGGTCATGGTGTCCGAGAGCTTGGGCATTTCAATTTTTGCAGACATGTGATTTAGAAAAGAAGTGAGAGGTGCGTAGAATGCGAGTTGTGCCAAGTATTTCCAGCCCTTTTTGTGATATGTCGAAACAAAGAAGCGCGGAGGGCATCTGCCGCTCCGCGCTTCTTTGAAAAATCAAGGTGTTTGGAGGCTTATTCGGCCAGTTTTTTCATGGTCGGCATGAGACCGATGCTAGGGCTACCGGTAGGGCCTTGGGCGCTGACCATTGTGAGTGTTTTAGCGGATGTTGTGCCGTTGCAATCCTTTTTCGGGCAATAAAAATGGGTGCCTTTTTCACAAGGAATACGGACTTTTTTGGTCACGGTCTTGTAACGTGGGACTTTTTTCTCAACGATTTGAACCATGCCGCCTTTGCCGTCAGCAGGGATTTCTTCCTTAACAATATCGAAATGGCAGGTTTTCACTTGCTTGGTTTCCGTGCGGTAACCAGCGGTGTAGCCGCAGCGTCCGAACATCGAACAGCACGAGGAAAAGCCGAGTGAAATGGCAACTAGAGTCAGGAGGCTGAGGAATTTTTTCATGAAATGGATGAAGTTGGATTTCGATTAGAATAAGCAGCAGCAAGATGCGAGGGCAAGCGAGGCGATGGCCACTAGAGCGAATGTGTAAATACGGCTGAACATAATGAGAGCTTATGAAACCGCTCCAACTTGGCAACAGTAATTTATCGGGTTAGTGCCGCATATTCGAAGTTACGGGCTGGACGTGGCTGGGAGCTTGCGACATTTTCCGAAAACAATGACGGATGCCGAATGGATGCAAAGCGCCCTGCAAGAGGCGCGGAAGGGTGTGGGGAAAACCGCTCCCAATCCTCCCGTCGGTGCAGTGATCGTGAAAAATGGTCAGTCGTTAGGCCTCGGTTGGCATCGCAAAGCGGGCGCGCCGCATGCCGAGCTCGAAGCAATCCGCGCTGCCACAACCGCTCACGGCACGGATGCTTTGAAAGGCGCTACCGCCTACATCACACTTGAACCTTGTTCGACGACAGGCCGCACCCCAGCGTGCACTTCTGGACTGATCCAAGCGGGAATTTCACGAGTTGTTTACGCATGCCAGGATCCAAATCCGTATCACGCAGGTGCGGCCGATGAAATCCTGCGCCAAGCAGGAATCGAAGTGATCTCCGGAGTGCTCAACGAACCTTGCGAGGAAATTCTCCGGCCCTTTTTCAAAGTCCAGCGCACTGGCCTGCCATGGGTGATCTGGAAATGCGCGATGTCGCTCGATGGAAAAATCACTCGTCCTCCCGGCGAAGGCCAATGGCTGAGCGGCGAGGCAGCCCGCGCTGATGTGCAGAAACTCCGCAGCGAGGTAGATGCTATCCTAACCAGTGGCGAAACCGTCCGGCGGGATCTGCCTGCGCTGACGATTCGCATGCAGGAGTTGTTAGAAGGTCGCGAACAACCGTGGCGCATCGTCTGCACAAATCATCCCGATACGTTGCCAGTAGACGCGCCGCTTTTCTGCGATGAAACGAAACACCGGACTTTAGTGAAATCTCCAGAAAATTTGGAAACAATGCTGGCAGACCTCGTTCGTGAACAAGGCATACTTTCCATAATGATCGAAGCTGGCGGAAACTTCTCTGCTGCCATGATGCGTGCAGGCTTGGTTGATGAAGCTGTGATTTATTACGCGCCGATCCTATGTGGTGAAACAGTTCCAGCCCTTTCGGGGGAGGCGTTTCCACACGCGCTGAAATTTGTAAATGTACATTTTGAAAAGTTCGGTGATGATTTTAGATTGCGCGGTTTGTTTGATAAATGAGCGCGATGAAAAAACCATTTTTCGAAATCCGTAATGCTAATGTATGGCGAGGCGATGTGCTTGCGTTACGCAATCTGAGTCTTGTTCTGACTGAAAATGAAAACGTTGCCATTCTCGGCGCGAACGGAGCGGGTAAGAGTAGTTTGCTAAAACTCATGACTGGCGAGTTGCGGGTAGAAGTGATATCTAACAGCTTATGCGAGCTTTTCGGCGAAGAGCTCTGGTGCCTGGAGGAGTTAAGGCATCGGATCGGCATCGTCATGCCGGAAGAGGTCAGCCGCTTCGATGATGATGAAATCGCTAGCGACGTGGTGTTATCCGTATTCCGCGGCGCATACGGCCGCACTCGTGAGATGCGTTTCCGCGCGATCGAAAAGCAACTTGCCCTCGAAGCGATGACCACCACTGGTGTGGCCGAGCTAAAACAACGCTTTTTCGGACAGCTTTCATCTGGAGAGAAGCGCCGCCTCCTCATTGCCAGAGCGATGGTGCATGCGCCGGAAATTCTTGTTCTCGATGAACCCTCTACCGCCTTGGATTTCGCCGCACGTTTGGCGATGCTTGGGCAATTGAGAAACATGGCGGATACGACGAAGAGCATCGTGCTGGTCACTCATGATCCTTCGGAAATTTTCCCAGAAATCGATAGGCTCATTCTCCTGAAAGCCGGACGCATCATCGCCGATGGCCCGAAACGCAAGATCCTCACGTCCGCCGCCCTAAGCGAATTTTACGGCATTCCTATCAAGCTTCATTGGAACCACGGCTGGCCGTTGGCGAGTCCAACGTAGATGTTTGATGAGGAAAAGAACGCCCTTGATACATGTTCATGAGAACATATATTGATTCGCATGAGTGATTGTGCATGGAGCGCCGCTGGGAGCGCCGACGTCCCCGTCGGCAT
>CAMCYT010000193.1 GCA_945885485.1 Prosthecobacter debontii | reverse complement strand
ACAAGAGTGATGAACTCGGTGATCCTTTGATCAATGACGATTACCTCCGCGAGATGGGTCTTGCGAGTGTTGAGGACATGGCTCACTTGCGTAAATCCGCGCTCAAAGTGAATGAGATCCTGATCGCGTTGTTCGCGGATGTAGGACTGCGTTTAGTTGATTTTAAATTGGAGTTCGGTCGTTTGACGAGTGATCCAACCAAAATTGTTTTGGCGGATGAGATCAGCCCTGATGGCTGCCGTTTGTGGGATCTGAAGACCGGAGAGAAAATGGATAAAGACCGTTTCCGCCGCGATTTAGGAAATGTTATGGACGCGTACCGAGAAGTGCTTGCGCGTCTTCAAGTAAGAGTTTCCGAGTAATTCTACCTCACTTATTATGAAAATTTTATCTATTGCTATTCTGAGTTTGTTGATCATTGGTTGCGCCAAGACGACCGATCCGTTGATTGTCAAATTGCAGACGGTTCGTGATCAGGGTATGGATAATGAAGATGATCCGATGGCGCGTCACGAGCGGGTTCGCCGTTTTCATGGTGCTGTGAGTATGGAAGAGCGTGCTCAGAAGTTGGGTCAGTATTACACCATTTTGTGGCAAGCAGAGGCTGGGGTAAAAAAGGAGATCTTGTTTGAATATCAGCAAGCGAATTCAGGTAGTTTAGTGAAAACCATGAAGCGTCAGCTCGATGTAAATACGGCATCTGGTAAAGAAGAGTTTTCCGTTATTGGAGATAACTATTTTGATAACGGCCGCGTGCTGACGTGGCGGATCAGGCTGATAGCCGGTGGCAAAACGATAGCTTCCGAACAATCTTATTTGTGGGAATGATGATTCAGTTCTACTGATCTGAATCATGCACATCGAAATTCTCAACACTGGCACGGAGTTACTACTCGGTAATACGCTCAACACGCACGGAAGTTGGTTTGGGCGCCAGCTTTTTAACATGGGCTTACGGGTCGCGCGGCAATCGACTGTTCCCGATGGTGAAGCGATTCGTGAGGCGTTCGAAGAAATGGTTCTACGCAGTGATGCGCTTTTAATCACCGGTGGCTTAGGGCCGACCAGTGATGATCTTACGCGAGAGATCGTGGCGGAGTCGTTGGGCTTGGAGCTTCATCAAGATGAACAAGCATTGCGGACGTTAGAGTCATTTTTCTCGATTCGTGGTAAGCCGATGGTGGCTGCAAATTTAAAGCAAGTCTTGGTCCCGACAGGTGCGGATGTGTTGCCGAATCCCAATGGCACGGCGCCGGGATTGTATTTGCCGCCGCGCATCAATCGGCTTTCAAATTGTGCGATTTTCCTGCTGCCCGGGCCGCCGCGTGAGCTTTACCCGATGTTTCATAACGAGGTAGCGCCGCGGTTGCGTTCGCTGTCTGGATGCAGCGATGTGGCATCTGTGTGTGAGTTGAAATTTACTGGAATAGGCGAGAGTGATTTTCATCACGGAATCGATGATGAGTTAGCAGCGCTCGCTGGGCTGGAGTATGGTTACTGCGCGAGGATGGGTGAGGTGGATCTGCGTTTGATTGGAAATGACCAAGTGATTTCAACTGCGCGGGATTTGGTGCTGGAAAAGTTTTCAGAATTTTTGATCAGTGATGACGGAACGTCTCTAGAAGCGACGGTGACTCGTTTGCTTCGTGAAAAAGGCAAGAAGCTCGCAACGGCTGAAAGCTGCACGGGTGGGCTGATCGCGAATCGGCTTACCAATGTTCCGGGAGCTTCGGAAGTTTTCACTCATGGGTGGGTGACGTATGCGAATGAGGCGAAGATGGATCAGTTGCACGTTGCGAAAAATTTGTTAGAAATGCATGGTGCGGTTTCGGAAGAGGTCGCTAGAGCGATGGCGGAGGGCGCGTTGCAGGAAAGTGCTGCGGATTGTGCGCTATCCGTTACAGGGATCGCCGGACCAGATGGTGGGACAGAGGAGAAGCCTGTTGGGACGGCGTGGTTGGGGCTGGCGGTGCGAGGCAAAAAAACTCAAACGGTTCGGGTGTTTCATCCGAGGAACCGGAAGGATTTCAAACAGGCAGTTTCGCAGTCGGCGCTGAATTTAGTGAGGTTGGAGATCAGGGGTTAGTTCGAGCTTTTTTCTTACAGGGAGAGAGGAGGATAGGGAGAAGAGGAGAGTAGATCATGAATTTGGTAGCCCCGATATTGTCGGGGGATGGCGCCGCATGAAATGAGGAAGAAATAGATTCGCCAATTTACGAATCAAATGAGTCTCGCTTCGCGCGGCGCCATCGGCGATGGCGCCCTACCTTTTACTCACAGACTTTTTTAAAATTTAATTCTTTGCACAAAATGCAGAATTTTCCGTCACATCCTCTAGCGGTGCAGTGTTCTCGGCCGTAGAAAATGATTTGGAGGTGAAGTTTGTTCCAAGATTCTCTGGGGAAAACTTTTTTCAGATCACGTTCGGTTTGGACGACGTTTTTTCCGCTGCTGAGCTTCCAGCGTTTGGCGAGGCGGTGGATGTGGGTATCGACTGGAAAGGCGGGGACTCCGAAAGCCTGAGCCATCACAACTGATGCGGTTTTGTGGCCGACCCCAGGTAATTTTTCCAATTCTTCGAAACTTTGCGGGACGATGCCGTGGTGTTGTTCGACAAGGATTTCACTGAGTCTGGAAATCGCTGCGGCTTTGGTTGGAGAGAGGCCGCAAGGTCGGATGATTTCGCGGATTTTTTCGACTGGGATATGGCGCATTTTTTCCGGTGTATCGGCGAGTTTGAAGAGGGCGGGAGTGACGAGATTGACGCGCACATCGGTGCACTGCGCGGAGAGAAGCACGGCGATCAACAAGGTGTAAGGGCTGGTGTGATCCAGAGGAATGGGAGTTTCCGGATACAGCTCTTCCAATCTATTCAAGAGGTGATCGGCACGTTGTTGTTTTCTCATCCGTGGAAAGTTTATATTTCGGAGAATGCTTCTGTTGCAGAAGCGTTCTGGGAAAGGAGTGCGTAGTCGTCATATTTGACTTTGGGGGCTGGGGGCCAGAAAATTTCATGAGAGATGGAGGTGGCGATCCAATCCATGCAGGCTTTTGCGGATTCTAGGTCTTCTTGTGTAAAGGAGCTCCATTCGACGAAGTCGACTTCTTTTTCGGTGGAGCCAAGTTTGATATAGCAAGGGACGGGGACTCCGGTGGAGTTATCGCTTTCGGCGAGGGCGTAGAGGGGGAGCTGGAGATTGATCCAGAGGAAGTCGCTGATTCCTTTGCCGTCGAGTGCCGTGTGGCGGACTGGGGAGGTATCGGTGATGTGGGGTGGGATTTGGGTTTTCGCGGTGATTTTTTTGCGATGCTGAGATTCCGTTTTCTCGACCTTGCCGGTTTTGTAATCGATCACGCGCAGTTGACCCGTTTCGCGATGGCGATCGATGCGGTCGATGGTGCCGTTGATTTTGAGGCCCGCGGAGTCGAAGGAGATTTTTCTTTCTGCATCGATGATTTCCCAGCCTGCGGTAATGCTCTCGACTTGTTTGGAAACGAACCATGCGAGGCGTTGGCGGATCGAGTGCACTTGGATGCGGACGGCGAGAGGGGGCTGATTGCCAAACTGGCCGAAAATGGTTCGGTCGAGCACATCATCGAGATAGGCGATGAGGAATTTTGGATCGGAGAGTTTTCGAGCCTCAGGATCTTTGCCCCAGATTTCTAACACTTTATGGGTGATTGAACCGAAATCGCGGTGATTCATTTCCCTACGATCTGGTTCAGGCTGGGATGCGCGGACGATGTGTTTAAGGTAAAAGCGAAACGGGCAGGCGAGGTAATCGCTGAACGAGGTAACGCTTAGTTTTTCCGGGAGCTCAACTTTTGGGGTTTGCCAAATGAGATCGCGGGTCCAGATGAGATTGGCTTCGGGCGGCTCGATCTCGCGGAAGAGGTTGTTGACGGTGGTGACGAGCTGATTTTTCGGAACTTGCAGCAGCAAGCTGGATGGAAGGTAGGTTTCTCCGTTCGTGCCGTTTTTTCCGCAGAACAGATGAGTGGATCCGTTTTCTTCGCGCATGCGAATCATCGCATGGAGGAGAAATGCATCCCGTGCTTGACGATCTGTTAGATTGTTGAGCTTGAGCGCATTGCGGATTTTTTCAGAAAGCCAAGGCTCGCCGCCTGGTCGGGCTGGGATGAAGGCTTCATTCATACCGGTGATCAACAAATGTATTCCCGGTTCATACAACAGCTCCAGCCAACCTTGGATGTCGATGGATCGATCCAATGGTGGCTGTGCGGGGGGGCGCGGAATTTCCGAGATGACCATCTGCAGCCAGAACAGATGACTGCGTTTCAATGAGGTGAAAAGCGCTGTGGCGGCTTCGATGAAATCGGTGATGCCCGACAGGGTGTTGGCAGAGGTTTCGGGATCGATTTCGATGAGGTCCAAATGTTGGTTCATCGCTTGAGGGAAGGGCTGCCTGAGAAACGCATCGCGATGCGACAGCAGGTTGGCGATGTTATCGCGGAGGATACGGAGTTCGGGGCGTTCGGTGTTGGAGAGTCGGTCGACAATAGCGTCAGGCTCGATGATGGGGTGGCGATCCCGATATTGATTGAGATCTAACAGAAGTTTGGAGCGATTTTCGGAAATGAGATTCGCGCATTCTGGGAAAGTTAGCAGCGCAGCGCAGTTGCGGCTTGTGGGTTGGGTCAGCCAGTTTTTCCAAACTAACAACCAACGCTGAAGTGGAGGAAGCGACTGTTGGGATGCGGGATGAAATGCAGGCCATCCCTGATGCGAGAGAAGATGTGCGAGGGCGGATCCCGCCTCGTCATCCGCGCTGCCGATCGCGATTTCCTGGGAGGACGCGCCGAGGGTGGCGATCGTGTTAAAGGCTGCCTGTGCCTGGCTTGAGGGATCGGCAACCAATGACGCGGTAATTGATTCCGGTAAGCTTCTATCTGTCCATGTAGAAAGGGGAATTCCGAGTTCGTCGAAATGTGCGGCTTCGGATTCTGGTGCTGGGATGAGAACGATCACTTCACCTGTGAAATCTTTCAGTGCTTGAACGATGCAAATCGGCATTTCGGTGACGCCTGCCAAGATAATTCTTTTGAAGTGCGCGGGAAGTTGGAAACTCGTGCGTAGGGCTTGAGAGCGTGACTGATATCCCCATGCATATAATTTCTTCTCCATCAACGATTCGAGCTGAGCGAGGTTTTTCCAGCGATCGCCTTCGGTGGTGCCCTGTAGGAATTTCGAGGCAGAGAAAAGATTGTGCAGGGATTCTTCCAGTGTGGCGCGAAGTGAGACAATTTCCGTCGCAAGCGCGGTCGCCCAATCCGATGAGAGGATTTCCAGATCCGGAGGTGTGGGGAATAGTCCCGGGTAGTTTTC
>CAMCYT010000192.1 GCA_945885485.1 Prosthecobacter debontii | reverse complement strand
CTCGAACAATGCTTTGCATATCCGTAATATTTCCCGCATATTCACTTCCGATGATTTTCTTTCCTCGAAAATTCCTTCTCCTGCTCACAATCCCACTTCTTACCCAGTGCGGAAATTTAAGAACCGCTCCTCAAACTCAAACCGTAACCGGCCCGTTCAATAGCCGCGGAGATTACGTAGAAGATTGGGTGAATCAGCCGGATAAATGGTATCGCCCCCCAGCACCAGGCACTCACAGCAGGCCAAACACGACCATCGCATCCAACACACGGCCTCTTCCAGAACCACACATCCCTCTGATCGAAACAACTTCTCCTCCTTCTGTTGTTAGAACCTCTCCATCAACCGTAAAACCCAAACCTAAGCCAAAACCAACTGCTGTTGTTCGCTACACCGTCAAACGTGGCGATACTTTATCCTCTATTGCGAACCGCTATAAAACCACCGTTTCAAAAATTCAGACAGCCAATGGTATAAGGGGCTCAGTCATCCGAGTCGGACAAAACCTGAAAATTCCTCGGTAATATGCCTTTCCCGAAGAATTTCATCTTCGGCACCGCCAATGCGGATCACCAAACGGAGGCATACCATTCTGAACGCGAAGACGTTTGGGATCTTTGGGAACGCTCTCAAGGTCTAACACCCCGTGGCCAAGCTACGGACTTCTGGAATCGTTACGATGAAGACATCGCATCCGCTGCCGCACTCGGCTGTAAACTTTTCCGCTTCTCTGTGGCGTGGTCTCGCATCGAACCTGAACACGGGATCTTCGATCATGACGCACTGAATCATTATCGAAATGTAGCGGAATGCATTTTGAAACATGGAATGCGCCCCATGCTCACCCTTCACCACTTTGTCTGGCCAGTTTGGCTAGAGCGCGATCACGGCGGAATGCTAGGTCATGATTTCCCAGATATCTTCGCCCGTTACGCGGAAAAAGTCGCCGAGGCATTGGGCGACAAAATCGATTGGTGGATCACTTTCAACGAACCCAGCCAGCTAACCTTCGGATATATCAAACCTTGGTGGCAAAACCGCTACTACATGCCGCCCGGTTTACCCCGTAGTTCATCGGTCGACGCCGAGGCTCAGGCAGTTGGAAAATTAGTCCCGAATTTATTCTCCGCCCATGCACGGGCACGACAAAAAATCAAAACGCTTCATCCTCATACAAAAGTCGGCGTAAATCCCTTGATCACCGGCTTTCCCACATGGCTCCAAATGCTTCTCGACTGGGGTGCCTGTCATCGCGGACTCTCTGAATCTCTATTCAAATTCACCACCAAAGAAGCCATCGTCAGTGAATACGGTGCAGCCGACCTCATCATCGGCGGGGTCACCATGGACGATCAAACTCTTTACGAATCCAGCGATCCATACCTCCGTACTGGCAAAGCCATCATCATCCGCAGCGATGATACATTAAATGAAATTTCATCACTGCACGTAAAATCCATCGCCGTCATTGCCATAGGAAACCAACCCCAGTCATGGAAACGCGATCTCCCCTTAGCATCCCGAAAAAAACTTTTCCGAAACTACGACGACGCACGCGACGCGCTCTCATCCGGCGAAGTCGACGCCGTTTATGGCGATGCCCTATACCTCCTTCCACCTGAACTCATAAATCGCAGTGATTTCCGCTTTTTAAAAACCTGCTTGAGTGATGAACACTACGTCGCTCTCGCTCCCCACGGACATGCCCAACTACTCGCGCATGTCAATCAAGCCATAAGGGACTTTCAAACAGATCTTCGGAAATACTGTGACGTTGCTTGGATTTCAGAACCTTCTAACATCATTTCTCCATCCAGTCTTCCGACTTCTCTCTACGAGGTCTTTCACGGCACCGATGCCCCACCCAAACACATCGATTCTGTCCACGGTATCCGCAGAATCCTAAAGCGTGGATATCTCCGTGTCGGCATCCGGATCGATGCACCCGGACTCTCAAAGCAAGCTCCCGATCCGGGGCTTGAATTTCAGCTGGCAAAACAAATCGCCAATCAGATTTTCGGAGATTCCTCAAAAATAGAAATCATTCCCATCGAGCCAATCGACCGATTCCACGCACTCGAATCAAAACGTAGTTGGCTCAACTGGGCATGGCGTTTCTGGGGAACCACCTGCCTGATCGCAAACTCAAATTGGTGGTATCTCGGTATGGCGGGAAAACTCGCGACTCAGCTCTGCCCTGAGGAAGCGATCGACTCACTAGATTTCGTAGGCCTCGATTACTATTGGGGACTTCCAACACATCGACTACATAAATTTCGATTACTGGAAGACGCCGCCAACGGCAGATTTTTCCGTGCTCCCGTATGGCCTCGTGGACTTTTCCATGCTTTGCAACGACTCCATCGTTGGTTCCCCAAACAAGAATTACTTATCGTCGAAAATGGCTGCCCTCCATCAGCCGGAGGCATTTCTCGATCTCAATACTTGCAATCTCATCTTGTTGAAGTTGAAAAAGCCATCGCGAAAGGCGTTCCAGTCCGCGCATACAACTGGTGGTCTATCACCTCAAACCGTGAATGGGGACACCCCTTCGATCTCAACACCGACTTCGGACTCCATTACATCGATCTTGATAACGATCCCCTACTGACGCGCCATCCAACCCCAGAAGCCGAATTACTGAAAAAAATCATCCAGAAGCAGCAAAATGATTCCACCACTTAAAATAAAGAGAAAATCTTTATCTCTCACTACTTCTTTTCTGTCTCCGTCTCTTTCTCCTTTTTCTTGCCCATCGTCTTCTGCAAATCCTCAAGCTTTTTCTGTTTTTCAGACGACGATAGTCCAGTAGTCTCTTCACCAGACAATTGTTTCATTTCATTTTCCAAACTTTGATCTTCACCTTCGACTACTTTTCCACCGAGTGCAGTAGCAGCATCACCCAATTGATCCCCGCGACCTGCTATCTTTTCCAGAGACTTATCATACTTTCCAGCAACTGCAGTTGGATCTACAGCTGTGCGAATTTCAGTGAGAATGCTTTTAAGCGATTCTATTTTATCAGGATTTTTCACAAGCCAACCTCCTGCACCCACCACTGAACCAATCAATAAAGCGTAATACATAATTCGTTCACGGCCTCTCTTTGCTCTGGCTTTTGCAATTTTTTTATCGGTGATCTGTTCAAACTCCGCATTCAAATTATCATCCAGAGATGCCAACGCTTTCTCATCTAATAACCCTTCTGGTGTAGCCGCCTCCTCAAATGAAGCCTCTAGAATTGGACTAGTTCCAACGGCTAGGAACGGCTTTACCTCCATTGGATCAGCTTTAAATGGACTATCTGACGAAGTAGCGACATTTTCTTGCTCCGTCTGCGCCTTTTTAAAAGCTGCTGGCGCTGCTTTTACTTGATCATCAGGTGTGCCAAATCGGCTCGGAGGCTTCCTTCCATAAAGTGCAGCCTCGAACAATTTGTCCAACTCTTCTTGACTAGCCATTATTATTTACTGAAGTTTTATCCTCTGAAAGTCAATCCTAACCTCCCCACTTTTCTGCCTTTCCCTCCGCCAGCATTTGCATTGAAATCACCACCTCATGCCTTACCTCGACAACCATTTTTTGCTCTACAACGACACCGCACGTCGCCTATTTCATGAAGTCGCTTGTGATCTCCCCATTATCGATTATCACAACCACCTCTCCCCTGCGGAAATCGCGACTGACCATCGCTGGGAAAACATCGCCGATATGTGGCTCGGGCATGATCATTACAAATGGCGTCTGCTTCGTGCCAACGGCATCAACGAGGAACGTGTCTCCGGCAACGCATCTCCTCGCGATAAATTTCAAGCCTTCGCTGAGACCATACCCTACACTCTCCGTAACCCCATGCATCATTGGGTCCACATGGAACTCCAACGCTACTTCGGGATTAATATCCTACTCTCCCCCGACACCGCAGATGAAATCTGGGAAGAAACCAATGCCAAACTCGCCGATTCCGAATTCTCAGCTCGCGGCTTACTGAAAAAATTCGACGTCCGAGTCGTTGGCACCACAGATGATCCAGCCGACCCCATTGATGACCATTTGAAAATCGCCGCTTCGGGTTTCAGCACGAAAGTCCTCCCGACTTTCCGTCCGGACAAAGCCTTCCAAGTCGACCGGCCCGATCTTCTTAATCCATGGATCTCGAAACTGGAACAAGTTTCTAACACCTCGATCACCCAGCTCTCGGATCTGCTCGACGCTCTGAAAATACGCCATGATGACTTCCACGCCACCGGCGCACGTCTTTCCGATCACGGATTAGATCGTTGCCCTGCCCTTCCATGCACGGATGAAGAAGCCGTAAATATTTTCAATAAAGCACGCGCCGGAAAGCCGGTTTCACCTGAAGACAAAGAACGCTTCTCGTTTTATCTTCTCGTCTTCTCAGGACAGCTCGATGCCGCACGTGGTTGGACCAAACAGCTCCATCTTAACCCCGTGCGTAACACCAACATCCGCATGTCCGCCAAACTTGGCGCCGATGCCGGATACGACACCATGGGCGATGTCCAGCAAGGCCAAGCTCTCGCCGTCTTCCTAAATGCCCTCGAATCCCGCGAAGCCCTTCCAAAAACTATCCTCTACAACCTCAACCCACGCGATAACTACCTCTTCGCATCAATGACAGGCGTGTTCCAAGACGGCATCACTCCAGGGAAAATCCAGTTCGGCTCTGGTTGGTGGTTCCTTGATCAAAAAGACGGCATGGAAATGCAACTCAATGCTCTTTCCGCCACAGGTCTGCTATCACGCTTCGTCGGCATGCTCACCGACTCGCGCTCCTTCCTCTCCTTCCCTCGCCACGAGTATTTCCGACGCATTCTTTGCAACCTCATCGGCGACGAAGCGGAAAAAGGCGAACTCCCAGATGACTTCGATACTCTCTCAAAGCTCATCGCCGACGTTTCATTCAATAACGCGAACCAATATTTTGGTTTCAACGTCTAACAATAAATCATGAGAAACATCCTCCTCCCCATCGCTCTCAGCGTCCTTCCAGTTCTTGCCGAGAACCATCCCGTTTATCTCGGAACTTCGGCCGATGGCATCTATCTGGCAAATTTCGACTCTACCACCGGAACCATCACCCAACCCACCCTCGCAGCGAAATACGAGAAACCCGGCTTCCTTTCACTTCATCCCAAAAAGCCTATCCTCTATTCGATCGGCGGCGGCAACAAGGTCGCGGCTTTCAGCATAGCCGATGATCATTCATTGAAATTCATCAACGAGGCCGATTCCGGCGGCATTGGCCCTTGTCACCTAGTCATCGATTTAACAGGAACC
Organism: Prosthecobacter debontii; assembly: GCA_945885485.1. Classification (GTDB taxonomy): domain Bacteria; phylum Verrucomicrobiota; class Verrucomicrobiia; order Verrucomicrobiales; family Akkermansiaceae; genus Luteolibacter. Next base: position 60 of record CAMCYT010000192.1, on the reverse strand, counting down.
ACCCTCGCTGTCGCAAACTACGGCGGCGGCTCTATCGCAACCCTGCGTGTGGATGCCGAT
>CAMCYT010000191.1 GCA_945885485.1 Prosthecobacter debontii | reverse complement strand
GAACTTCGGAGCTTATTTATTACCTTGCCTGAAAATATGGAGCTTCCTGCCTTGGATAAAAAACAGATCAAATAACCGAACCGAATGTCAAAGTCTGATAAAAAACATAAGCTAAAGATCAGTCATCAAGATCTTCACAAGGAGTTTCTTAAGCTTTGGAATCGCGCGCATAGCGACCTTTGCGAAGTGCGTGGATCATCTATTCACGGACGCGGAGTTTATGCGACACGCGCCATCTCAGCAGAAGAGAGAATCATCGAATATGTCGGTGAGTTGATTAATAAGAAAGAAAGTGCTCAACGTGGTAAGCTTCAACATGAACGCTCCGTTCAAAACGGCGATGCTGCAGTTTATATTTTCAATGTTACTGATAAATACGATCTCGATGGTAATGTGCCATGGAATACCGCGCGTTTGATTAATCATTCCTGTGAGCCGAATTGCGAGGCATGGATGACCGGAAAAAGAATTTATATTCACGCATTACGAGACATCAAAGAAGGTGAAGAACTATCTTTTGATTACGGTTTCGATGTCGATTGTTATGAGGATCATCCATGTTTGTGTGGGCGCGACGCTTGCGTTGGTTACATCGTTAGTCGTGAACAATGGTCGATTCTCGAAAAGAAATTAGGACGTGGAAAACATGCTGAGAAAGCGAGCTAAACTGTGGGCCTGATTGCCAAAGAAACGATTGAGCAGGTATTGGCGGCGACGGATATCGTCGACCTCATCGGATCCTACATCCCTTTGAAGCGGGCTGGCACGAGTTACAAAGCCAACTGTCCTTTCCATCACGAGAAATCTCCCTCGTTTAACGTCAGCCCCAGTAAGCAGTTCTATCATTGCTTTGGCTGCGGAAAAAGTGGTAACGCAATCGGTTTCGTGATGGATCATGAAGGCTTGGTTTTCATGGATGCCTTAAAAAAATTAGCAGCGAAAGCCGGGGTGCATCTTGAAGAGGAACCTGATGATCCAAAGGCGCGAGCGGCAAAAAAATCGCGGGGTCGATTGTTGGATTTACACCGCGAGGCATCGGCATTTTTTCATGAGTTACTTAAAACCGATCTCAAATGTCAGCACGCGCGGGATTACTTGAAGAGTAGGGGATTTGGAAAAGAAATGGCAGAGCGTTGGGAAATCGGTTGGATGCCAGATAATCCTCAAACCTTTCTCGACTGGGCACGGGACCGCAATTTCACTGGTAAAGATCTCGTCGCATCCGGCCTGACTTCTTTGCGAGACGAAAATAGACCGGCGGCTGGATTGTATGTCCGTTTCCGCGATCGCTTGATGTTTCCGATACGAAACGAAGTGGGTGATGTCATCGCATTCAGCGGACGCCAGCTCAGGGAAGATCCTAAATCCGGAAAATACATTAACTCACCAGAGACGGATATTTTCAAAAAATCAAACGTGTTGTTTGCTTTGGACAGAGCGAAAAAAGCGATTCTTAAAGAAAAGACCGTCATTCTGTGCGAGGGTCAGATCGATGCGATTTCCTGCCATGAGCGTGGTGTTGAGAACGCGATCGCACCATTGGGCACCGCATTTACCTCACAACATGCACGCATTCTCAAACGTTACGCACAGACTGCCGTGTTGTGTTTCGATGCCGATCTAGCGGGCATGAAGGCCTGCGAGCGGGCGTTTCGTGAACTCACTCCCGAGGGGCTTTCCGTTAAAGTGGTCGAACTACCAGCTGGGGATGATCCAGATACATTCCTAAAAGCACACGGCGTCGAAGGCTTTCGTAAAGAAGTCGCAGCAGCGCGGGATTTCTTCGATTTCAAAATTGAGTCTGGTCGCAAAAACGGGCGATTAGAAACCGCAGAAGGTCGGACCGAAATGACCCGCGAGTGCACGGAGTTACTTGCCGTGATGGGCGATCATGCGGCGCGTGATCAACAGATCAATGTCGTGGCATCGATGCTTGGTATGGGTTCTTCCACCCTCAGGCAAAACATTGGTCTGGCTAACAAAAAAGCGAAAGCGATGGCTGAGCGTTCGTTGAATCGTGATGACTCAATTCGACCCGAGGAAGCGATCATTCAAGCCGTGCCACTTGATCGCACCGTTGGGTATATTTGTCACCTCGCCATTTCCTCCGCTCCCGCCCAACATTTTTTAAACGAACAATTTGAAACTCTCCATGAAGCAAAGGCCTGGGTCGAAGGAATCGGATTGTTAGAGAAAATTTTGGCAGCAGCCCCAGATCCCGGCTCGAATGCTGCAGTCAACGCTTTCGTTTCGAGCCTACGTAAAAATGAACAATTAGCGCTCCACAAAGAAATGGGTGTAGAAATCAAAACGGAAAATGGACTCCAATCCGCCGAACAAGCTCTCGGCATGCTGTCTTCCATTGTTCTTCAGAAACGTGATGCAGCAGTCAAAGCCGCTCTCAATGAACCCGGACTTTCCGTAGAACGCATGAAAGAACTGCTCGAAGAAGCCAAAGAGATCGCACACCTACTCCAATACTCCACCCGCTCGCTCTACGACGACGAACTTCCCCAAGAAACTAAAAAGGCCGAGAAGAAGCCTTGGGAAAAGTGGAAAAAGCCATAAGCCAGACCGCATAAATCATAAGTTTGGCAGCCTTAATAACTCTCATCCTATTTCACGACATATAAATTTATTTGTCGTGAAATAGAAAATAAACGACAAAATAAATCATTTTAATGTCGCTAAGATATATTTTACGACATAACGTGTGGGGGTGCCTAAGGAAATTTCAAAAGAAGAACTGGATGAGATTGTCGCAATTGTCAGGCGGTATCCGCGGGGTGTGAACATTCAGCGGATCAAGGAAGGATTGGCATTTGTGCTTCCGGTGCGGACCTTGCAACGGAGGATGACCCGTGTTGAAGAAGAGGGTTGGATCAATTCTCGGGGAACGGGGCGTGGAAAGCGCTACATTCCGGTTGGTTTAGAAAAATACAGCCACACAGAATCATATTCGAGTAAAGACGAGGTTATAAGAAAAGCTCCGGAGAACATCGAGGCTAAGCATCTGAACTACCTTAGTAGCGATCTAGACGCCAATAACTCGCTTTCCAAGCTTCGTGATGCACCTGAAAATTCCCGAGAGCCTATTGAGAATAATGGAATCATCCTTTGCAATGAAGCCAGAGAAATTCGTGCACTTGTGCGATCGCCCATATCCGCACGGATACCCGTGGGGTATGATGCGTCATTTCTCATGAGTTATCAGCCAAATAGAACTTACTATCTTCCGTTAGAGACAAGGCAGAAACTTGCTGAGATTGGAAAAGTTGGTATTACCGATTTACCTGCTGGCACCTATTTGCGCCAGATCATGGATCGCTTGATGATTGATTTGGCATGGAACTCCAGTCGACTTGAAGGCAATACCTATTCACTGTTGGAAGCCCAGCGGTTGTTGGAGCTTGGTGAGAGTGTGGATGGAAAAGCCACGCAAGAAGCGCAGATGATATTGAATCATAAGGCGAGCATAGAAATGTTGGCCGATCAGGCGGAGGAAATTGGTTTCAACCGCTACACCATTTGCAGTTTGCATGCGCTTTTGTCAGACGACCTCATGAGTGATCCAGCGGCATGCGGACGTTTGCGTGATCGTCCGGTCGGAATATCCAGAAGCGTTTTTCATCCGTTGGAAGTTCCGCAGCGGATAGAGGAATATTTTCTAACCATCCTTTCAAAAGCCGAGGAGATCAAAGATCCGTTTGAGGCATCGTTTTTCGTGATGGTGCATTTGCCATATTTGCAACCATTTGAGGACGTAAACAAACGAGTCTCGCGCTTGGCTGCGAACATTCCATTGGTTAAGCATAACCTATGTCCGCTTTCATTCGTGGATATAGAAACCGATGACTACCTAAGCGCATTGTTAGGAGTTTATGAGCAGCAAAGAATCGAATACCTCCGTGATGTGTTCGTGTGGTCTTATACGCGTTCAGCGCAGCGCTATTCGGCGATACGTCAATCATTGGGTGAGCCGGATCCGTTTCGCATAAAATATCGCAATCAGATCAAACTAACCGTGCGTGAGATCGTGCAAAGCCAACTCGCCGGTGAAGCAATCCAACGCTGGATTTCAGACACCGCAAACACGCAAATTCCAGAACCCGATCAAAAACAATTTCGGAGGACCGTAGAAATCGAACTGCGCTGTTTGCATGAAGGAAGTATCGCTCGATTCCGGTTGAGACCGACGGAGTTTTTGAATTGGAAAAATAAACAGGTTTGATTTGCGTGAATCGCTGTTCGGATCAACCCAGTAAAGTGCTGCGCGTGAAGAGTGGGATCACGTGGATGCCGCGCGCCTCGATAGCTTCGCGACCGCCTTCTTCACGATCAACTAGGACGATGGCGAATTTAACATGGCCGCCTTCACGCTCGATCGCGTCGACGGCTTTCAGCGTCGATCCGCCGGTGGTGATCACGTCATCGACAACGATCACATTTTGGCCAGGAGCGAAATTGCCTTCGATTTGTTTTCCCGCACCGTGACCTTTGGGTTCCTTGCGGACGGTAAAAACCTGAAGTGCTTCATCGGGATGCTGGCGGGCGGAGGCCATGCCGATGGCGAGTGAAATCGGATCGGCTCCTAGGGTCATGCCGCCGATGGCTTGGATCGAGAGTTTTTCAGAGTGGATTTTGGAGCGGACCGCGTGCCAACCGATGTCGCCGATCATTGCTGCGCCAAATGGATCAAGGGCGGTGACGCGGCAATCGATGTAAAGATCCGATTGTTTTCCAGAGGCTAGGGTGAAATTTCCGGTGCGTACGGATTTCTTGAGAAGGAGGGCTTTGAGGTCGGCTGTGGTCTGAAGCATGGGTGAGAGTTGGGGTTTCTTGGGAAAGATTCAATCGTGAATCGGATTTTTAAGGAAATTTGCGCAAAGAATTTCGAGTTTTTTCTCATCTCCAGCTTGCCACGGGACTAGGTAAGCCTAGGTTTGTGTCTGAGACACACATGAAGATCTGGTTAGACGGCAAGTTGGTAGATGAACAGGACGCGAAAATTTCGGTTTTCGATCACGGTTTATTATATGGTGACGGAGTATTTGAAGGGATTCGTTTTTACAACGGACGTATCTTTCGTTTGGAGGAACACATTCACCGATTGTTTGATTCGGCGAAAGCGATCCTACTGAACATGCCCTGGACGCAGGAGGAGGTTTGCAAGTTCACTTGTGAAACTGTCGCTGCGAATGGGTTGAGAGATGGATACATTCGATTGGTGGTGACACGTGGGCCGGGCGAACTGGGATTGAATCCCTATCTCTGTCCGAAAGCGTCGATGTTCATCATTGCATCGACGATCAAGCTTTATCCTGAAGAGCATTATCAAAAAGGCTTGGCTGTCATAACTTGTGCAACGCGCAGACCCGCACCAGCCGCTT
>CAMCYT010000190.1 GCA_945885485.1 Prosthecobacter debontii | reverse complement strand
GTAACGGTGTTTCGCTCGGATCGGGTGGTGTTGGCGGCTGGAGGATGCGGAAAAGTTTATCTTTATACGACCAATCCCGACTCGGCGACGGGCGACGGGGTGGCGCTTGCGTGGCGTGCGGGAGCTACCATGTCTAATATGGAGTTCATTCAGTTTCACCCGACGTGTTTTTACAACCCGGCCGCAACAGGGCCTGAAGCGAGATCGTTTTTAGTGAGTGAAGCGGTGCGTGGTGAGGGTGGGATTTTACGCAATGCGAAGGGCGAGGATTTTACGAAAAAGGTCGATCCACGTGGCTCATTGGCACCGCGCGATATTGTGGCGCGGGCAATTGACCAAGAGATCAAAAAGACCGGTGCGGCGTGTGTATATCTCGATGTGACGCATAAGCCGACAGGTTTCATGAAGGAGCATTTTCCTTATATCTATGAAACTCTGATGAAGTTTGGTGTGGATTGTGAGACGACGCCGATTCCTGTGGTTCCTGCGGCGCATTACATGTGCGGCGGAGTGAAAACGGATGTGACGGGCAAGACGTCGGTGCGCGGGCTGTTTGCGATTGGTGAGGTTGGCTGCACGGGTCTGCATGGGGCGAATCGCCTAGCATCAAATTCTTTGTTGGAAGGTAATGTGGTGGGGCGTTTGGCGTTGGATGAAATGATGAGGCTTTATCCTCCGAATAAGGAGGTGATGGATACTCCGCTGATTCCCGAATGGCATCATGGTGATGTGGCGGAGCCGGATGAGTTGGTGGTGATTTATCATAACTGGGATGAAATTCGCCGACTGATGTGGGACTATGTTTCAATTGTTAGAACGGACAACCGACTGCGTCGTGCGGCGGCCCGTTTGAGGAATTTGAAGAAAGAAGTCCGCGAGTTTTATTGGGGACATAGGGTTAATGCGGATATTCTTGAACTGAGAAATTTAGTCGCGGTGGCGGGGCTGATTGTGGAGTGCGCGCTGCGGCGTAGAGAATCACGCGGGCTGCATTTCACCATGGATTATCCGGAGATGGATGAGAGGTTTTTGAAGCCGACGACGCTGAGAAAGTTTTAGCTTCAGGATATTGAGCTAAGTAGGCCTAATGCTGCTGTTAGAGATAAGAGCGAAGCAGTTTCGTTGGCGGTGTGGTAGCCTGTGGTTGGGATCTGAAGAGTGGTTCCGCTGATTTGTCCTTCGCTGGCTGTGATCAATCTACCGAGCTCGGTTCTGCCTAGGGAAAGAGGTTTTTCACGCCCTAGATTTCGTTTTTGAATCCATTCATCTTTGAAGGAGTAGGAGATCCCGAGGGTGTCACAGCGATTGACGATTTCGTTGGTGAAATCTGGATCAAACACCGCGGTCGCGTCTCGATACCGCAGAGTTAGATTTTGTTCTTCAGCTTCCGCTTGAGTGGGATAAGGGCTGGTATCAAGAACTAACAGACGTTTCGTACAGATGCCCTCACGCTGAATCCATGCAAGAATGTATCGCCAGCTTCTTCCTGCCTCTTCTTGAGCTGTGAAAAATGCGGTGCCTTGATAACCGAGACGATACAAATAGATGATGAGCGCAACACTGACGACGTTATCAAGTTGAGCGGATACGCGACCGTTTTCCACTTTCAATCGATCAAGGAAAGAAACGGGAGTGCCGGGTTCGAGGTAATCTAAGCCATCGACTTCGAAGATGAGGTTGGAACGTTTCGGGCAAAGATAGCCGGATGAAATCGTGCCTTGGCCGATGTATGTTCCGGTGTAAGGAAGGTGTGCTTGGATTCTCTGCCCAGTGAAACGATCGGCGATCGTAGCGACCATTTGTTCTGAGACCGAATCACCTGTGAGTTCACCGCGATTGCTGGCGACAAAGGCGGCGTATTGAAATTCGTTGGGTCCGGTGCATACAAGTCCGTTGCGATCCACGTGCGCGGAAAGGTAGGAACTATCTGGTCGATTACCACGGGCGACCAAGAGTCCACTGTGGCGTTCTACGGAAATGTCCATTTCCTCGAGTTCTCTGCGAATCACTCGAAAAAATGAATCCTCAGCGCCCACTACGGAAGGTTCCCGAATGAGATGACGGAGTGTGGTGAGTAAGCCGGAAAGATCCGTAGTGGAAGATGATCGCATAGATAGTTTTTCTAACAATATCGGTTATTTGCCTGAGGAAATACTCCACGCAGGTTCACCGGATTTGAAAAGCTCAATACTGAGAGATTTGATTTTTAGATCGAGGTATTCGCTACTTTTGCCGGTGGCGATCCAGATGTTGGGTTTGCCATCGACAGGCTTGAAGCGGAGCTCCGAAGCTGCCGAGATAGCTTCAGGAGTAACGGGAAAAACGTCATAGATTGTTGGTTTGATTTTAGACGTTTCGGGTAATGTCAGAGTTAGCGTTACCTGATCTTTATCTGCAACGAATGTGAGTTTCGCGCCTTCAAGAGGTTTCGGGGTAGCGTCGTATGCTTTTTGAATGACTAAAGCATCACCTGTGCCGCTAAGAGTTAATTCTGCTTCACCGGGCACGCAGCTGGATTCATTGCAGGTCAGCCAAGATAGGTTGGCTTTGATTTCGGGTAGTTTTCCATCACTACTTGCTCCTTTGTGAGAATATATGGTGATGGGTAAAATAACTTCACCATCGTAGCCAATGCTTGGCAGTTCACTAGTGCCTAAGCGTTTTGGCGCTGGGTATTGGATTTCACTTAGTCTCCAGCCATCAGGCAGCTTGGCTTCGATTTTTATGGGAATGCCGCCCTCACCAGGATTTTTCCAGTAGGCATGCCAGCCAGCATCGATCTTCATGTGGATGACGGTTTGAATGAGGCCGCCGCTGGTCGCGGTTTTGGTTGTGGTCCATGTTGCTGTTGCGTGCTGGACTTCGGCAAACGCGCTGGAGGCAACCAGTATGGATAGTAACACAGCAGTTTTCATGGGAATAAACATGAAGATGATAGCGTCTTTGGCAAGAGCTGGATTGATGGATATTATCCCAATAAATTTCTTGAGAGGAATGAACGAATCTTTAAGTATCCAGACACGATGAAATTTATACACATAGCTGCATTATTCGGATTTGCCGTAGTCACACTTCAAGCAGAGGTGAAAATGACCTCAGGCGTTGGGACATTAAATTTCACTAGTGGGGAAGGACCAGGAAAGGGCAAGCACGTGGTTTTTTTGGCGGGGGATGAGGAATACCGATCCGAAGAGGTGATGCCAGTGTTGGCGAAACTCCTTGCGGAAAAGCATGGTTTTGAGACGACGGTCTTGTTTTCAGCAGCTGAAGACGGCACGATCAATCCGGAAGCAACCAAGAGTTTGATGGGTGCTGAGGCGTTGGATAAGGCGGATGCCGTGGTGATGCTGCTGCGTTTCCGTGACTGGAACGATGAAGCGATGGGTAAGTTCAAAGCCGCTATGAATCGTGGGATTCCGGTGGTAGCTCTGCGCACGAGCACACACGCTTTTAATACCAAGAAAGATGGCTTATGGGCAGATTGGTCTTGGAATCATTCAAGTGGTGGCTTCGGACGCAAGGTGCTCGGAGAGACTTGGATCAGTCACTGGGGCGTGCATAAAAAAGAAGCGACCAAAACCGTGCAGGAGCCAGGGAATGAAAAAAGCCCGCTGCTCAAGAGTGTTGGTGAACTTTTTGGTGATACGGATGTCTATGAAGCCGCGCCTCCAGCGGATGCAACGATTCTTCTGCGTGGTATCGTTCTCAAAGGAATGAATCCAACGGATGAACCTGCAGATTATGAGAAAAAAACCAAGGGTGGAGTGGCTCAAAAGGTCAATGAGCCAGCGATGCCGGTGGCTTGGACGCGTGATGTGAAGAATGAAGCCGGAACCACCAATAAAATTTTAACCACCACGATGGGGGCTGCGACAGACCTCGCTGATGAGGATTTACGCCGACTTATCGTCAATGGGGTCTACTGGGGCTTGGGCTTGGAAGTGCCGGAAAAGGCGGAAGTTCCCGTTTCAGCCGAGTTCAAACCGTCCAATTATGGCTTCAAGGGATTTAAACCAAATATGAAAGCTGCAGATTTTGTGAAGTAATCGGCGTTAAATATGCTTTGTAAAAGGTGGGAGAATCATCCCACCTTTTTTATGCCCTGATTTCCCTGAGGATGTTAGAGCTTCTCCTGTAAATTCAATCAAATCATGCAACAAGAGCTGGAACTGGATACACATCAAAAAGCCCTGAAAATCAATTTGGATCCTAGGTGGTATGGAACGTTTGCAGAGATCGGAGCAGGTCAGGAAGTCGTTCGGTGGTTTTTCCGGGTTGGCGGAGCTGCCGGAACTGTCGCGAAAAGTATGTCCGCGTATGACATGACCGTGAGCGATGCGATTTACGGCAGCGGTGATCGCTACGTTTCTGAGTCGCGGTGCCAATCGATGTTGGATAGAGAGTACGGGCTCAATGTGGAGCGCCTGAATTCACAGCGTGGAGATAGCACTGCGTTTTTTGCTTTTGCGGATACAGTGGTCGCTCGTTCCTACCAAGGCGGAAACGAGTGCCATGGTTGGATGGGTTTGAAATTTCAATCCCGCCCACACGACGAACCTAGTCAAATCATGATCCATGTTCGGATGCTAGATGCTGAGGCATCTTTGCAACAGGAGGCGCTCGGTATTGTTGGGGTGAACTTGCTTTATGGTGGTTTCTTTCTACATCACGAGCCCGAGCTATTGGTTGAAAGCCTTCTTGATAAACTAACAACCGGTCGTGTTGAGATCGATATGATCGAGTTCCGCGGAATTGAATTTCGTGCGGTGGACAATCGTTTGATTGCTTTGAAACTCGTGCAGCTTGGTTTGAGCGGAGCCGCTATGTTCAGTGCCAAAGGCGAAGTGCTTCAGCCTTCCGAAGCGCTCTATAAAAAAACCGTTTTAGTTGAACGGGGAAGTTTCCGTCCGCCAACGCATGTGAATTTCGACATGTTAGAATGTGCGTTGCAGAAGATCAAAGATGATCCCTCGATGGCGGATAAAGAGGTCTTGCCGATTTTTGAGCTAACGATGCGTAATCTTCTCGCCGGAGGAAAGGATGTGGATCGTCGTGATTTCCTCGCACGAGCCGATCTGTTAGCTGCATGTGGAATGACGGTTTTGATTTCCGACTACTTCGAATATTACCGCCTTGCCGCTTACCTTTCGTGGAGGACCAAGGAGCGAATCGGAATCGTGATGGGTGTTCCCTCATTGATCGAACTTTTCGATGAAAAGTATTACACAACGCTTCCCGGTGGAATTTTAGAAAGTTTCGGTCGGTTGTTTAAACATAACCTGAAACTTTTTATCTACCCGTTGCTCGACACATCCACGGGAGAAATCATCACCAAAGATACGATGAAAGTTGCGCCTGAGCTGAGTAAGTTATATGGCTATCTAGCAGATCGAG
>CAMCYT010000189.1 GCA_945885485.1 Prosthecobacter debontii | reverse complement strand
CCTCGATGACCTCGCGTGGAAATGGCCTAGCACCAAAATCATTCTCATGTCGGTTTTTCCGCGCGGCGCAAACCAGGACGATCCGTTACGAAAATTGAATTCGCAAATCAACGAGCAAGTCAAAGCTCTCACTGATTGCAAACGCGTCCACTTGTTAGACATCAACGATCAATTTCTCGATAAAGAAGGAAACCTCAGCAAAGACATTTTCCCTGACCTTCTCAACCTCGCTCCAGCTGCCTATGATACATGGGCTACTGCCGTTTCAGCGAAACTCAAGGAGCTCCACGTGGAGTAATTCACCCGATCAGGAAATCTTTTTCCAATCCGCCTCTTCTAGACAGGTCGGATCTGCTGCAACCCAGTGGCCTGGCTCAATTTCCCGAAGAGAAAGATCCATGCCGACAGTCTCCTCATATCGCGGGTGGTTCATACGATGACCGAACGCACTTCCCGCAGGCGGATCGATAGGCGATGGTACATCACCTTCTAACAGGATCTTGTTACGCTTCACTTTAGGATCCGCGATCGGCACTGCTGATAACAAAGCCTTGGTATAAGCGTGTTTGGGATTCCTATAAATCGTTTCAGAATCAGCAAGCTCAACGATTTTCCCCAGATACATAACTGCCACGCGATCGCTGATGTGTTTCACCACCGAGAGATCATGCGCGATAAAAAGATACGAAAGTTGAAACTCTTTCTGCAAATCCACGAGCAAGTTCAGAATCTGGGATTGCACCGAAACATCCAACGCAGATACCGGCTCATCACAAACCAACCATTTCGGCTTCAGCGCGAGAGCTCTCGCAATACCAATCCGCTGCCTTTGTCCTCCCGAAAATTCAAAGGAATATCGCTCAGCGGAACTAGCCGAAAGACCTACCGTATCCAATAAATCATCAACCCATTTCTTACGTTCCATCCGATTCCCCATTTTATGAATCAGGAACGGCTCCTCGATGATCGATCGCACATTCATCCGTGCATCCAACGATTCCGCAGGATCTTGAAAAATCATTTGGAAATCCCTGCGCAACGGGCGGATCTGACCTTGGCTGAGATGGGTGATATCTTTATCCTCAAAAATGATTCTGCCGGATGTCGGATTCAGTAAACGCACCAGCGCTTTGCCAAGTGTCGATTTTCCACAACCTGATTCACCGACCAAGCCCAAGGTTTCTCCAACTCCAAGTTCAAGCGATACCCCGTCGACTGCTTTCACGGCTCCAGTTTGCCGCAAAAATAGTCCACTCCTGACGGGGAAATGCACCCGCAGGTCTTCGGTTTTTAACATGACGGATTCACTCACAGTTCTGAACAGTTTCTACAAATTTCTAACCAATGACCCGGCGATACTTCTTCAAACGGCGGGCGATCACGACTGGCTGACGCGTCGATTCCCAAGCGCTGACAAAAACGGCATCCATGCGTGTGCTCACCCAAGCCAGCCACCGTTCCAGGAATGGTGTACAAATGCGATTTCGGCGGAGTATCGAGCGTCGGGATCGAGCGCAACAGGGCTCTCGTATACGCATGTTGCGGATTTTCAAAAAGCTCCTCAACAGGCGCACTTTCCACCACTCGCCCCGCATACATCACAACCACTTCATCACAGGTTTCCGCAATCACTCCGAGATCATGCGTGATCAACAAAACTGACATTCCCATATCACTCTGCAAATTCTCCAACAAATCCAAGATTTGCGCCTGAACGGTTACGTCCAAAGCTGTGGTCGGCTCATCAGCGATCACCAAAGACGGCCTACACGCCAGAGCTAAAGCAATCACTACCCGCTGCCGCATGCCACCGGAAAGATGATGCGGATAATCCATCATCCGCTTCTCTGGCGCTGGAATTTTCAACAGCGCCAACATCTCCGTCGCCGCATCCCATGCGTCTTTCTTGCTCATGTTTTTATGGATACGGAAAACCTCAGCAACTTGTTTACCGATCCGGTGCACCGGATTCAACGCCGCCATCGGCTCTTGGAAAATCACACCGATTTCACCACCACGCACTTCCTGCATCCGCTTTTTACTGCAATGCAACAAATCCTCGCCTTTGAATTTAATTTCACCTCCCAAAATCTTACCCGATGGCTGAGGCAGCAAGCCCACAATCGACATAGCCGTCACACTTTTCCCACAACCGGATTCACCCACGAGCCCCACCGTCTTACCATAGGGAATTTCAAAAGAAACCTGATCCACAGCTCGCAATAATCCGCGATCCGTCTCGAATGACGTAATCAGCCGGTTCACTTCTAACAAGTTGCCTTCACTCATCACCCACCTCCTTTTTTTCTGGACTCAAAGACTGAGGATCCACTGGCTGAATTTCAGCATTATCTTGTTCAACAGCTTCAGCATCATCCACTTTCGGTATTTCACGATAATCATCAAAAATAAGATTCACCTCAGGGAAAACCTTACCTTTTCTCATCGCTTCCATGGTCTCTTTTTTAACCTCATCATCTATCCAAAGCACATGCACCTCCATCGGATCAGAAATCACCGGTGGGCAGAATCGGGTTTCCTCACTATCCGGCCATTTTACCCAGCGCCATGATCCAACTCTCAGGAAATCCACGTTATAGGCGGGCACAAAAATCGCCTCATCATGCACAATGTGCTGCAGCTTCAGACAATATTCCCGCATCTCTTCTTCCGTCCGCGCGTTGCGTGCGCCCTCAGTCAGCACATCCGTATCTTCACGCCCCCATGAAAATATATTGTTTGTCTGTTGTTTGATATTTCCACGCTCATCCCTCGCATTCGATGAATGAATATATTGATAATAATCCGGAGTCGGCGGCGTGATAGACCATGCCGTGAATGTCATCTCGTGCTGCTTCTGCATCACCTTCCGGTAATCCAATGTCGCCTCATTCGGATCCAATCTCAGATCGAATCCACATGCCTTGGCCTCCTCTCTCAAGATTGCCAACATCTGATCAAATGTCGGATTCTGGCGATAAGTCAGCGAAATGGAAAGCTTCTGCCCTGCCGCATTCATCAAAATACCATCCCGCCCCTCGGTCGTAAATCCTGCATCTGCAAACGCCTTGCGCGCCTTCGTGATCGAATACGGCCTCGCCCGAATCGTCGGATCACTATATAGCAAATAACCGGCGAAAAAGGCATTCAGTCGATTGTAATCTCCCCGGTGAATCACATCGATCACCTTTTGCCAATTCATCGCGTGTTGAATGCCAATTCTTACGTTTTTATCATCCAGCAGTGGTTTAGAAACATTCAGATACAGCCCCCAAGGAATCGAGGGATACTGATTGTAAAAAGTGTATCGCTCGATGTAACCCTTGTAGACTGGCTCCATTTCCGACCGTTCATACCAAGACATTGGACGCGTCAAATAGGCCATATCAACCTGACCAGCCCGAAACAACTCGAATGCCTTCGATTCATCTCTCACCACCGTGTGACGTATCCGGTCCGGATTGAAACGATACTTGTAGTATTTGTTATCCTTCGCCCACCAATTCTTCACCCGCGTCTGGGTCACAGATACTCCTTTTACAATATCTTTCTCTAACACCTCATACGCCCCGGTCGTGGGAGGAAACTTCCATTGATACCTCTCTGAATAATCCGGTCCGTAATCCTGATAAAAATGAGGTGCGGACGGAGTCAGGGATCCAACCATCGCCGGCGCGTAAACTTGTGGTTCCGGTATCGATATCGACAAGGTTTGATCATCATAAGCCACAAAACCCGCCAAACTCTCCCTCCAATATTGCTTCGCAAACGGATTCACGATGTCATCCGAAATACGCAAATAGGATCCATACAAATAGTCCCGGGCCTTCACCTCCACCCCATCTGAATACGTTGCTTTTTCATTAAGACGGAAATACACCGTTCTGCCATCTTTCGATAGCGCCCACTGCTTCGCAATACTCGGTATCATCTCCATCGACTTCGGGTGTAGACTTACCAAAGGCATGTCGATTTCATCATACAAAGAACCGCGGAATCCATTGTTCGAGTTGTCACCAAACGGCCGGATCGTTGGCGGAAATGTTAGAATATTGGTATTAAACGTCCCGCCCTTTTTAGAACGCGGATCACCGATTTCCTGATGCTCCATTCCGTCTTCCCAGACTAAATCACCGGGAATCTCATCTGGCGTTCCAAAACGGATATAATCACCGCGCTCTAGGCGATAATCCCATTTCTCTTGCTCACGTTTCAGCTGTGCGATTTTTCTATTCAAGACCTCCTGCGCAGCTCCCTCTGTCTTTGCCATTTCTTGCTCGGTTTTCGTCAACTCCTTCAGAGTCGCTTCTCGTTGCTCAATCAGCCATTTTTTGATGTACTCATTGTATCGGGGTACGAACTCGTCAAATCCGGACGTCCTCTTCGCCACTTTCACCTCTTCGCTACAACCGCACACCAGCGCAACGATCCATCCCAGACACAAACATTTTTCTAACAACGTTTTCATCATCGATAATAACTGTGTGTTTTTGGATCAAACGCCTCCCGAACCGCCTCACCAATGAAGGTAATCAGAATCAAAAGCCCAACGAGTACAAAGAAAGTCGATGACACCAACCACGGTGCGGATAAGTTTGATAACCCATCATTCAGCAAGCGACCCCACGTTGCGTATTCAGGCGGCAAACCAAATCCCAAGTAATCTAGGGCTGTCAGTGATGAAACCAATCCGGAAAACGTGAAAGGCACCAAAGTCACGATGATCGATACGGTGTTCGGCAATAAATGACGGAAAATGATCCTCGGCGTCCCCGCACCCAAGACCCGTGCCGCCGCGATGTAATCACGTTCTTTATCCCGGTAAGCTGCTGTCCGCATCAATGCCGTTATTCCCATCCAACCAAATATGATGAATATCGTCAGAATCACCGGCAATCCTTTGTATTTCTCCGGCACGAAACTCGCAAAGATGATGACCACGAACAAAAACGGCATATTGGAAAATACCTCGATCAATCGATCCATCACTAGGTCAAACAAACCACCCAAATACCCCATCAACATCCCGAGCACGATACCAATCATGAAAACGATAGGCAGAAAAATGATCGCCGCTTTGAAATTTACCTGCAGGCCGCCATACAAATACGCGAGCACATCACTTCCCTGCGATGTCGTGCCCAACCAGTTTTTCTCCTCAAAAATTGGCGGCGACGGATGGTATTTTACCGCCCTCAACTCACTGCTCTTTATCGCGAGGAAATCCTCTTTTTTACCTTTTCCAGTGTAAGAGTCTTTGATCATCGCGCCTTTTTCATACACAGCGTTATAGACCAACTCCCCATTCTCATCGCGACCATCCACCGCGCCACTGAGCACCCCTTTCCTCAAAGTATAGCGGATGTGGAACCTTCCCTCGTCAACATCATGATACGTCGCTG
>CAMCYT010000188.1 GCA_945885485.1 Prosthecobacter debontii | reverse complement strand
AAATTCATCATCAAAGATTAAACAAGGAGGGGCTGCATCCTGCTGCCCAATCTCCCAAATCAACAATCAAAAATCGTCAATCATCAAAGCCGAGTGAGCATTAGCGAACTTTTAAAGATGACAAAGTCCTCACTGCTTGGACGGAGTGAAACGGAGTCAATCGTCAATTAAACCGAAGAATCTAGAGGTTCATTCAATCAAACCCCATCCGAATAAAGATGGAATGACGATTGATGATTGTTGATGTTTGATTTTTGAATGAAGAATAAAACAGCCCATGAAACCTCTCCTCACCCTCCTCTTCCTATCCGCATGCACCTCCATGACTGCATCCGCGAAGTGGGCTCCTCTACCCCTTAAATCTCTCGTAGAACATTCGAACTGCATCGTTGTCGCCGAATTCGTTTCCGAAGACAGACGTAAAACTGAAGATCAGCGAACCGATCAATTAGCGACCCTGAAAATCACATCCATCATCAAAGGAACTCCTCCTGAACAAATCATCGTTGCTGGATATGAAGCCCGAATATGCGCGCCACATTTCATTTTCCCAACCACCAAAGGTCAGAAATACCTATTGTTCCTCCAAAAAAGCGAGAACTCCTATTCCGTCCTAAATGGCCACTTAGGCGCTATGGCGATCACAGATAATAAAGTGAACTGGTTCACCGATGAAACTGAAGATCACCACAACGGACAAAGAAAGCCTGCCGAGCTAGATACAGCCATTGCGGCAATCAAACGCGCTATCAGTCCGTAAATCGTATAATCCAGCATGAAAGGTAGGGTGCCATCGCCGAGGGCACCGAGCGAAGCAAGACGACAATAAATTTAGCAATCAATGAATCCAATAACTCCTCACTTCATGCGGCTCCCTCGGCGATGGAGCCCTACCAAAAATTCTCCACGACCCCTAATAAATATGAAAACCATCATCCAAACACTAACAGCTGTCCTCCTAAGCTGCGGCCTTCATTTATCTGCCGAGCAAGTAGCAAAAGCCCCAGTCATCACCGAAGAACAAGCCATTGAGCATTTAACGAAAACAAGCTCTTTCGGCTTTGGCTCAGGGAAAGGCGCAGTAGAGGGGACATCCGATACCGCCTTTAAAGTAATCGCATCAAGTCCGAACGCGAAGGAAAAGTTCACCTCACTCTTCGAAAAAGGTGGCACAGCATCGAAACTCTACGCTCTCTGCGCACTCCGCAGCATCGACCCACCCGCATTCGAGAAGCTCTCAAAATCCATGAAACCAGATGAAGTGATTTTGACTCATTTTGGTTGCGTGGTGGATGAAATCAAAATCAGTAAAATCATCGAAAATATCTCAAAAGGAGATTATGATTTTTATTTAAAAGCCAATAAACAATAATCGTTAGCCGCAGATCCATGTGTAATAAAAAAGGCCACCTTTTCACAGGTGGCCTTTTTATAAATTGGATCGGATCAGAAATCACTCACCCAACACGCCAGCACCTTCTTTGTCTTCTTTGTCTCCGTCTTTATCCTCGTGCTCCTTGTGTTCTCTGCGTTTATCAGGACCTCCTGGACCTCCTGGACCTCTTGGACCTCCTGGACCGCCGCGATGCTCTTCCATCGCCTTTTTCATAGCTGCTTTTTCCTCTTCATTGAGCTCGCCATCGCCATCTTTATCGAACTGCTTGGCTCTTTCTTTCCACATGGCCTTTTTCATTTCCTCTTTCTCATCCTCGCTCAACTCGCCATTGCCGTCTTTATCAAATTTCTCGAGCATTTTCTTTTTGAACTCTTCTTCTCTGCCTTTCATTGCCTCTTTGGCAGCAGCACGCTCATCCTCATTGAGTTTACCATCGCCGTCCTTGTCAAATTTCTCAATGATTTCACGAGGCAACGGACGATCGGGATGTCTTGGACCATCTGGACGTTCCTTACCCTCCGGATTCTCCACACGATTTCCACGATCGCGGCTAGGCTTTCTTTCTTCCGCGCTAGCAACTCCTGCAAGACCGATGACGGCTGCAACAATGATTAATGTATTCGTTTTCATGACTTTATAATTGGTTTTTTAATGAGTTATCAACTCTCTCGCAGGGGTTTTTAACCCAACCCTTATAGCAAAGTTGCGGATCTTAAGAAAAAAACTCCGCCAATACCGGAAAGCATGTAAATTCCAGCCAAGATTGCCTCATGAAAAGCCCTTTTGATAATCCATGGCCGCACAAAACCCACGGATTTTCCGACATTCTGGGCTGGAAGCTTGGAATTTCCGCCCGTGAGAAACCTCGTATTCCCGATGCCCCCAATAGAGGAGCCCCTCTCTTGACGCTGGATCCTTTGCAAATCGCCCAGGCACCCATCCAAACGTGGCGAACGACTTGGCTCGGTCATGCCTCATTTCTAGTCCAAGGCGGTGGAATATCCCTGCTAATCGATCCCGTCTTCTCAGACCACTGCGCGCCCCTTCCCTTTCCGTCTCTGAAAAGAAAAGTCGCACCACCTTGCCTGCTCTCAGAACTTCCACACATCGATGCGATCCTACTGACGCACACTCACTACGACCATCTCGATCTCCCAACTCTCCGGCAACTCGGTCAAACAATCCCACTTTTTCTTCCCTCTGGCCACAAGGCGCTTTTGAAAAAATCAGGTTTCAGCAACGTGACTGAACTCGCTTGGTGGGATTCTCATGATCTAACCGATAACATCCGCATCACTGCGGTTCCCGGACAACATTTCACATCAAGATCCCCGTTTGATAGAAACACTGGCCACTGGTGCGGCTGGGTCATCGAGGGAGTTGAAAAAAAATTATGGCATGCAGGCGATAGCGGGTATTGCCCTGTGTTTTCGGATATCGGTGAGCGCTTCGATGGGATCGATCTCGCAATGATTCCAATCGGTGCCTATCAACCCAGAAGCATCATGCAAGCGATGCACATGAATCCAGACGAAGCCGTTCAAGCATTTATCGATGCCAAATGCCAACGCGCCATCGCCATGCATTGGGGAACGTTCCAACTCACCGATGAGCCCTTCGGAGAACCACCCATTCTTTTAAAGCAGGCAATGGACAAAAAAAATCTACCCGACCATCGTTTCGTGGCGGGTAGCATTGGTGAAATCTGGTATGTTAGTTGATTATTTCAACACATCATCAAGCTTCTCTTCGCTCGGTGACCAGTAAATGATAGATTTCACCTTTCCATCTGAAATGGCAATGACGGTAACCTTACCGGCCTGCTCGGGAAATTTAGCAATGAGATCGGCATCATCACCAAGAATAATGCGATGCGCGTATTTTTTCATTTTTGGAATCGCGAACATTCTACCAATCCCGGGCATACCGTGAATATTTGCTAGATACGCGGCCTGATGGTTTGTGAAATAATCCTTACCCAACTTAGTAAGAACTGCGTTGGCTTTTTTACCCGTTTCCATATCATGCGAGACAAGCAGATACTTCATGCTCGATGGCTTGAACTCATATTCCACATCGTGTTGATCCTTCGCTTTGAATGACGCAATTTTATCGTCTTTGGCGTAAGGCTCTGCCGACGCAACGACGATGCCAAATAGGGTGATGAGCAGAGTCGCAGCAAACTTGTTAATGAGATTGGTTTTCATCAGTGTGATATATGAATTAAAAATAGATTATTTAAACTTGGTGACGCTTACTTAGTAACAAGTAGACAACTAAGCTTCTTATGAAACTAATTCAAGCCATCCCACTATTATTTTTAGTAATCGCCCCAGCACAAATCACGGCTGCCACTCTTGAGGTCGATCAGGAAAAAAGCCGGATCCAAGTCGATGCCAAAGCTACGGGACATAGTTTCACTGGCTCGCTGGATAAATACACGGCAACCGTGGAAGGTGACTCCTCAACGATTAAACCAAAGGCCTTCAATCTTGAGTGGAGCTTCAAAGATCTCAAAACCGATGATAAAAAACGGGATAAAGAAATGCTTACGTGGCTCGGCGGAGGCGATCCTAAGGGAAAATTTGAGTTTTCAAAATCCTGGGTGGACGACAAAGGAATCGAGCATGCGATGGGTAAGCTCACAATCAAGGGTGTCGAAAAATCCATCTCTTTCCCATTCACCACAAAGAAAGAAGGCGATTGGGTAACGATCGACGGTAAAGCTGCCATGGATTACGAAGATTTCGGCCTACCTATCATCCGTGCGATGGCGGTGATGACCGTGGATCCGAAACTGTCTGTGCGGTTCCACATCGTCGGTCAAATCAAGTAAGAACCAACCAAGAATGACTCCCGAATCATGGTGGCAACGGCGCAGCGGTTGCGCGAAAACTCTCCTCACCGAGTGTTTTTCAAATGGCATGGGCCAACTCGATAAAGTCGAACAACGGCTGGGCGCCGCACTCAAACATATACTCTCCAAACCCGGTTCGATGACTCGAGCCGTCGTCGCCTACATGGTCGGAATTGAAATGGGATTGGTCGAGGAAGGCGCGAGAGCGATCTCGTGCGGCATCGAATACCTGCATACCGCCTCATTGATTTTCGATGATTTACCATGCATGGACGACGCTGTTTCCCGCAGAGGCGATGATTGTGTGCATGTCGTTCATGGCGAAGCTACGGCGATACTCACAGCCCTAGCCCTTGTGAACCGAGGCTACTCGATGCTCTGGCAAGGCGTCGCTCTGGGTAACAGCGAACGTAGAAAAGAAGCTGCGGAATGGATCGATAAACGCCTCGGCACAAATGGAGTGATTGGCGGCCAAGCCCTTGATCTCAACAGCTGGGCTGGCTCCAAGGATACCGCGAGCGTCAGCAAGGTTGCTGCCATGAAAACCGCAGATTTGCTCCGCTTAACGGTCGTGCTACCTGCCATTCTAGGCAAAGCGACCCGACGTGAAATTCAACTGCTCGACCGCCTCGCGCTGTTCCGGGGTCTCGCCTACCAAGCGGCTGATGATATCAAAGACGTGTTCCAGGAATTCTCAAAATCCGGAAAAACCGGCGGACGGGATCACGCGCTGGGTCGTCCCAATCTGGTCGCAACCGAAGGCACCGAAGGCGCGATCCGACGTTTCCTGCGACTCAATGCCATAGCAGACCAATTGCAGGCATCCCTACCCGGCGCGCTCTGCCAATGGCAGATTCTCGATATGCTCCGCGTTCCTCTGTCTGTTGATCTAACAGAACTAAAAATCCGCGCTGCGGTATAAGTTAGCATGAGCCTTTGGAGAATGATTTTCACCAACCTCCGCCGCCACCGCGTGCGGACGGCGATCGGAGCCATCGGCATCGCACTCGGAGTCGCGACCATGCTCAGTGTAGTCGGCATCCTCGGTGGTGCGGTGAAAATGTTTGAGCGCATCCTACAAAACGATTCCGAGATGGTCGTGTTCGAACGCAATGTTTCCGATCTGTTTTTTAGCAACGTGCCGATCGGATTGGTT
>CAMCYT010000187.1 GCA_945885485.1 Prosthecobacter debontii | reverse complement strand
GTCGAAGTGAAGTGCGATGCGTGCCAGATTCGTCTTCTACGCGTCCTTGAATGAAGAGGTGGTTTCCAAAGATCTGAGTGACGGCACCGTCTTTTTGAAGCATGTCGCCACGTTTGCGGGCTTCTTCTGGAAATGAGTTGAGGAAATTTAATGTAGCGCGATCTGGATTCATAAGCTTGTTCGAGTAGTCAATCGATCAAAAGGTTGGGGGGAGGGACAATAGGTCACAAAATGAGTTTTGTGCAATAGGAAGTTTCAATTTGGTTTAGACTCCCAATAAGAAATGAGAAAGCGCTTGATGCGAATGCTTCATAAAGATTGGATACAGGCAGATTATTGATCGCTTCTCCTATGAGTCTCCGAAAGCAACTGAACGACGTCCTACCTACCTTATTGCCATCCAATCCCTCAGATGCGATCAAGGGCACTGAGTTGATTCGTTTGGCGAGGCTGAGTTTGATTGGAAATTATTCCGATGCATCGTTGCGTTATCATTTTTCGATCATGTCGTGCGATCCGACTTCATCGATCGCCAAAGTAGAAAAAGGGCAGGGATATTATCGTCGTAGCGAGCCTTTACCGGCGCTTTCAGGAGCACAGGAGTTGTTGGCGTGGACACAGGGTCGGCTAGATGATCTGAACGGGGGTGAAACCACAGTGGATAATGCGATGCTGCGCATACGGAAATTCCGGGCGGTGGTGACGCGATATTTTGAAATCAATGGGCGCTTTCCGTTTATTTTCCGAGATCCGTTTACGACCGAATCGCCGTTGGGTAATTTGTGGAAATTTCCGGAGTTGGTATTGGTGGATTGGGAAACAGGTGGTTCACCGGATGAAGAGATGTCATTGGATGCGGAGATGTTGGAATTCAAGCAACGCTTGGGAATCACGCCGTTTCGTCTGCATGCAGCTCGGCTAAGGTTGGTTCCATCGCTGATGTCGTATCGTGAAGATTTTTTCCAAACGCTATCTGTTTCCCAATGGGCGCAGGGTGGGGAACTGATTTATGCAGGACCTATAGAAGATGAGGCGCTAGCGGATGGGTTGCGGAAGCTGAGTGCGAAATACGGTGTGGGCGTGACTTCATTTGGCCTGACTGCTGAAGTGCTGGATGAATTGCCGCGTCCGGCGCAGATTCTGAACGCCCACCCGAAGGAAACCGAAGCGATCATGTCCAAGCTGGATATTCACCGTATTGCAGGGGTGCAATCCCGCGAGCATCTCGATTGGGTATCGCTGATATCGATGCGTTCCGAATCCACAGAGGCGGACAAGTTAGTCTCTTGGTTGAAGCGTTGCATTGATGAGAGGCGCGCCGAGGCATTTATCCCATAAATCCGCAGTTATGACTGCGAACTGTTGGATTATTTGAGAAAACTGCTGGAGTTATGGCGCATCTCAGGCATATTGCTTCCACCGAATTTTTACTTTTAGCGTCATTTTAAGATGTCAGCCCATTTACCCGAAGATCGCCATGCGATTCCAGATAGTCTAAAGAGACAGCTGGAATCTTTCCGTAAGCACTTATGGCGGCGTAAAGTCATTGAAATCATTGCCCTTGGACTGATCGGGCTGTTTTTATCTTTCCTGCTGCTGTTTGGTTTGGATCGGATCTGGCAGACGCCTATTTGGGCTCGGCTTTTGATTCTGGTCAGCGGGGTTTCGCTATTTGTCGGTTTCGCACCTTATTGGTTGCACCGTTGGGTTTGGGGACATCGCCACGAAGGACAATTGGCGCGGTTGATTGCGAAAAAATATCCTGGTCTCGGAGATCGCTTGCTGGGTGTTATTGAACTTCAGGCTCAAGATGAAAATGGCGATACGCTTTCTCCTCGTTTGAGAGAAGCAGCCATGCAAGTGGTGGCAGCTGAAGCTGAAAAGCGCGAACTCGATGAAGCTTTGCCCACGGCACGTCACCGCAAATGGGGATTAGCGGCAATGGCACTGCTACTCCTTGTTACCACAGCATTTATATTTACTCCAAAAGCGGGTTTAAATGCCCTCGAGCGCTGGTTGAATCCGTTTGCGAATATCGAACGCTACACATTCACCCAACTGGACAAGCCGATCACATACCTTGCGGTTCCATATGGTGAAGCATTCGGGGTTACCCTTAAACTCAAAGCTCAGTCTGAGCAGAAGCCAGAAATCGCCACGGCGTCTTTTGAAAAGCAGCCAGCAATTACGGTTTCCCTGAGAAAAGATCTCTATGTATTTAAATTCCCAGGCCAACAAACAGAGGGATTCATAACCTTCCGAATTGGCGACTTGAAACATCAACTGAGAATCCAGCCAAAACAACGCCCCGTAGTGCTCCACACAACGGTCACGGTGAAACCGCCTGAATATTTACAAATCCCCGAAAGCAAAGTAGCACTTAACATCGGCGAAATCAGCGCGGTGCAAGGCAGCAAGCTGACGTTCAATATGGAGACCAGCAGTCCGCTCAAAAAAGGTTCGTTCGGACCGACAGAGGTTTCTGGCGAGTTGGTTAAAGCGGATGGTTTTCAATCATTTGATGGCGCTCTCAAGATTTCCGATGTGCAGTCGAGCTTCGGCCCAATTGAGGCAGGCAGCATCCCGTTTTCGATTCCTTTCAAATGGATCGATGAATTTGGCTTGGTTGGTGGCCAAGGCTTTAAAATTCGCGTAGACGCGGTGAAGGACCAACCGCCGGTCGCCTACATTCAAGGATTGGATAAACAAAAAGCTATCTTGCCCGAGGAAACACTCGATTTCGAAATTCTTGGTGAAGATGATTTCGGTATCAGAAAAGCAGGCATCGAGTGGGGTAGCTACGGCACATTGCCTGGCGAGCCACCAGCAGTCGCAGGTGAAATCGTCAAATCGAACGGGGGCCCAGAACTAGAGCGGATCAACGAAGCTACATCATTTTCACCTGCTGCCTTCAATATCACACCGCAACGCCTCATCCTGCGTGCCTTTGTCGAAGATTATTATCCAGAGCGCGGCAGGATTTATTCCGAACCGATTTTGATTTACGTTCTTAGCCATGAAGAACACGCGCAATTGAAAAAGGCCGAATTCGACCGGGTCATAAACGAACTCGAAGATCTTGCTCGCAAGGAATTGAATTTGCTCGATGAGAATGAGCGAATTGAAAAGCTCAAAGGCGAAGAATTACAAACTGAAGAAGGAAAGGATAAGCTTGCGGAGCAGAAAAGAGCTGAAGAAGACAACATCCGCGCCATGGAAGAGCTTACCAAGCGAATGGAGCAATTGATGAAGGATACAGCTCGCAATGAAAACATTGACAAAGAGACCTTGAAGAAAATGGCAGAAGCCATGAAGTCAATGCAGGAGCTCTCGGATAAAGAGATGCCAGATGTCAGCGAAAAGCTTCAAGAAGCCGGCGAAGCTTCTAACACTCCTGAAAAAGCCAAGGACGACTTCAAAAAAGCAGTTGAAGAACAAAAAGAAGTTGTCGAAAAAATGGATAAAGCTCTCGCACAAGCTAAAGATGCGAACAAGAAATTCGAGGCTAGCACGTTTGTCACTCGCTTGAAAAAAGCAGCTCAAGAACAAAACGGAATCGCTAATGCTTTGATTGCAAACTTAGAAAAAACCATAGGACTCCGAGCATCCCAAGTAGATCCTGCAGATAAGCGCAAACTGGTGGAATCGACTAAGCAACAAGCTATTACTGCATCCGATATCCGTTGGATTCAAGAAGACCTTGGTCACTATTTCGCACGCACCAATGAACCAGTGTTCAAACAAGTGGTCGATTTCATGCGCGACAGCAAAATTAATCTTTTTGAATACAAAAAAAGCATGGATGTAACCCTCGATGTTGGACTCGAAAAAATTCAAAATAAGTTTGGAATCGCTCACACCAATACAGCTCTGGAGACAGCTAAAAAATCTGCCGATAAACTCAATGAATGGGCAGCGTTGTTGGAAGGTGCGAAAGATGATGGTGGTGGCGGTGGTGGCGGTGGTGGTGGTGCACCAAAATCAGAAGATGAAGATTTCGAATTCATGTTACGCGTCATGAAAATGATCCAACAGCAACAAGACTTACGTTCAAGAACCCGTGTTCTTGAACAACTCAAACGTGACGCCAATCCAAACGTAGCTCCGACACGATGAAATCCATTTCCATCTATTTTACAGCACTGCTACTCAGCTCATTACTTCACGCTGAGCCAGAAAAAATCAGCAAGGAGGAACTCCTTAAAAAACATGCAGAAGGCGCTGAAAAAGTGGCTGATGAGCAGGATGAGCTTTCTGCCGATGTTCAACAACTCGTCATCGAGCAAACTATTCCTGAAGTCATTGAATTACTTTCCAGTGTAGAAGGTATTATGGACGAAACCACCGATTATCTGGGGGAACCGGATACAGGTGGTCGCACGATTGCAGCGCAAACCGAGATCATTGAAAAAATCCATGAAGCAGCAAAAGCTAAACAGCAAAAAAGTGGAAAAGGTAAGGAAGGCGCCGGCGGAGCAATGATGGACATGATGGAGAAAATGATGGGAGAGGGCGAAGGTAAGGGAAAAGGCAAAGG
This sequence comes from Prosthecobacter debontii, assembly GCA_945885485.1. Lineage (GTDB taxonomy): Bacteria > Verrucomicrobiota > Verrucomicrobiia > Verrucomicrobiales > Akkermansiaceae > Luteolibacter. The sequence continues at coordinate 879 of CAMCYT010000187.1, read as the reverse complement.
TAAAGGTAAAGGTAAGGGAAAAGGCGAAGGTGAGGGAGAAGGCGAAGGAGAGGGAGAGGGAGAAGGTGGCACGAAAGGTGGCCAGGGCAGCAAAGGAGACTCGAATTCCGAAAACGAGGCCGTCGGAGGCAATGGCAAAGGAAACTCACAAGAAAGACGCGTTCCAAAAGCAGCTGGAAACACTGGCAAGAGCTTACCCTCAGAATTTCAATCAGCATTGGACGCTTATAATCGTGGCATGGAGGAATTAGGAAAATGATTTATAGGCGTTCATTTATCAGCATGCTACTAGGCTCGGCAGCTACAGCTCACGCTCAAGGCATCCTCAATCGTAGGGACGATAGCGTGCCTCCACAGGTGGATCTAATTTACAACCGTGGATTAACCTATCTCTCTAAAAGCCAGAATGCTGATGGTTTTTGGAATGATGGATCTGGTGATGAGCCAGGGGTCGTCGGACTCTGCGTGGCCGCATTTCTAGCTTCCGGCACTGATCCTAATAATGGCGAATATTCTCAGGTCATCAAACGTGGGACTAACTACATCATTTCCAAGCAAAACAAAATTAAGGATAACGGTTACATAGGAAATAGCATGTATACTCATGGTTTTGCAACAAAGGCACTGGCCGAAGCATACGGAGTCGTCGACAACCCAAAAATTGGGGAGGCTCTCAAAAAGGCTGTGGATTTGATCTTAAGCGCCCAAAAGCGCAATCCACTCGGTGCTTGGCACTACACGCCTGATGCAAAGTCTGCTGATACCACAGTAGTAGGTTGCCAGATCGTCGCATTATTTGCTGCGCGCAATGCCGGATTTCCTATCCCTGACGAAGCTATACGTAAAGGTCTAGCCTATATGGCAAGTTGTCGTGGTGAC
>CAMCYT010000186.1 GCA_945885485.1 Prosthecobacter debontii | reverse complement strand
AGAGAGGTGCCAAGGATTTGGTATAAGATTTATTCATTTTCACTCCGCTTCGCGCGGTGCCCTCGGCGATGGCACCCTACCAATACGCGGCGCTCTCGGCGAGATCGCCCTACCTTACAAACTAAACCTCGGGGACTGTTTGAGGAATGTTAGGGGGTTTTCGTAAACGATTTTATCGATCTGTGCGGCGGTGTGTTTGCGGCGTTTCATTTCGAGCGCGCATTTCGGTACGGCCATGGGATCGGAGATGCCCCAGTCACACGCGGAGTTCATCCAGATGCGATCGGTTCCGTAAGTTTCGAGAATATCGATCGCACGGTTCGGGGTGCATTTGCTTTCTGGATAGAGAGTCATTCCGGCCCAGAAACCGGCGTCCATCACAAGTTTCACCGTGTGTTCTTCGACGTGGTCGATGATGACTTTGGAATGATCCAGCTTTGAGAATGAGTTGAGTGAATCAATGATGAGTTTCGTGCCCTTCAACTTATCCTCTAGGTGAGGCGTGTGGATCAGAATCGGCAAATCGTAATCGAGAGCGATCTGGACGTGTTCTTCAAAAATCTGGAGTTCGCTGCGGGTGTTTTTGTTGAGGCCGATCTCACCAATCCCGAGCACGTTTTCCTTTTTGATGAAATCTGGGATCAGTGCCATAACTTCGCGCGCGAAACCTGGATCGTCTGCTTCCTTGGGATTGATACAGAGCCAGCAGAAATGCTTGATCCCAAAACGTGCCGCGCGGCGCGGTTCGTATTCGGTGAGCTGGCGGAAATAATCGTAGAAGCCATCGGCGGAGGAGCGATCAAAGCCTGCCCAGAACGCGGGTTCACACAGCGCCTCGCAGCCAGCGAGTGCGAGTTTTTCATAATCATCCGTCGTGCGGCTGACCATGTGGGCATGGGGTTCGATGTAACGCATGGTCAAAGAATCATATCCGTTGCGCAGCTTTGCAAGTTGGAAGAATGGTCAATAAGTGATCTCAATCCAGATCATTACTTGCAGACGTCATAAACGGTCATGCCCCGCGATAGGTAATTCTGCAATGCAGCGGGATGATCGAGCGTGCAGGTGTGCACCCAAACGCGGGTTGGATTGAGCTGCCATGCGGCTTCGATGGCCTTTGTGAGAAGCACTCCGCCAAGGCCTTTGCCTATGAAATCAGGTGCGAGTCCGAAATATTTGATCTCGACGTTTTGCTCTTGGATCAGAAGTTCGAAATATCCCGCGATCGCTTCATCCATATACGCGACGAACGTTTTCAGATTTTTGGATTCAGCATAAGAATTCCACTGTTCAGGACTCCACACAAGTTTGTCCTGCCATGCCCATGTCTCGCCGACCAAAACGTAGAGAGATCGATTGAATTCGCCGTTCTTCTCCGTAACCTCTAAAACACGAAACCGTGGATCGTTCGTGGTCTTGGGACAGAGCTGAGAGCGGTCGCTCATTTCAAGGTAGGTAATCGTGACTGGGATCATGGTTGATTTGATAATGAAGATTTTTCATGACTGAAAAAATCTTCATTCAAAGATGATAAGTTCAAATTTTTCAGCAGATGTCTCATTCTGTGCGATTGCCCATCATTTCGAATCGCCATCAATCAAAGTGGTGAGAGTTTCAATCCATTTGGCAGCAGATTTATGGCTGATATTTTCTTCGATGTGTTTGACCATTCTGGAAGAAGCACCTTGTTGATCACCGGTTTTAAAGATGTCTACATCTGCCTCCCAGCGTAGCTGAGGTAATGTTTCGGTAATAAATTTTTCATATTCTAACGAGCGATCACCAGATTTTGCTTTCCCTTCGGATTTCCATTTTTGGACCAATTCGCCTTCTTGGTTGATTCGTTTTTGCCAAGTGGTTGTGAGAGAGGTTATCCGATCTGAACGTCGCAATGGTGGAAGTAGCAGATCATTGTAGATTGTTTCGAATTGTCCGGGAGCTAGAGGCCAATTTATAATTTCAATACCGCTGATGTTGTAGGCTTGAGCAAAGACAGTAGATAAAACGCTTTGATTGAGAACGGACTGATATGGAGCTAATTTTTCGGCATCATCTACGATGGCGTCTAGGATTTTTGAAGCTTCGATCGCTAACTTTTCACGATCGGCGTTTTTAGAGCTGGCTTGTAAAGAAAGCGCAGTCCAACGAATTTGATACTTCAGAGCCAATCGAAACGAAGCATCTGAAAACTTTTCGTCATTGTTTTTCTTCCAATCGCGGAAATCTACGGCTTTCTTGTTTTTCTTTTCGAAGTTCATCAGTTCTTCGCATTTCAAATATAGTTCAAATGCCGCATTCTCGTTATTCATCGCTGAGCTCAATGCGCTCATTGCGGTTCGGTATTTTTTATCAACAGCTGATTCGGCTTGATCCTGTATCGTTTTAATTTTCTTCAGCATCGCTTCACGATCTGCGTCTGATAGATTTTGCCCGTGACAGATGAGTGGAAAGAATACCACGGCAGCGATGAGTAGATGATTTTTCATTGAATTTAGGAATGTCGATTGGGATTGAATTAGCCAAGCACGAAGGCGGTGATTGGACTATTAAGATTTTGTGAGTTGTTTGATGAGCTTTTGGGTTATTTCGGAAAGGCGTTGATGGATGCTGCTGTTGGGAGTGTTGGGGTCGAAACGCAGTTGCTGATGGAGATCGAAGGCTTGTTCGAGATCGGTTTCGGAGATTTGGTTGGCTTTAAGTTTGCTCAACCAGGTGATCCAAGTTTCACCGAGGTTGCGAGGACCTAGGACTTTCAGGGCTGCTTTTTCGAGTTGGTGTAGCGGAGTCTTTAGAGTTAGCTGATCTGAGGCTAGCGATGATTTTTTGGAATGAATTACGACCCGGGATTTCTTGAGGCGCATCGCGATGTAGAGGATAAAGATAGTAACCAAACCCCACATGGCGATATTGACGCCGAGGCGGTTTGCGGGTTTGTTTCGCCATAGAAAGAAATCTTCTTTGAAGCGCTGAAAGCTATCAAGAAATGTTTGATATCGATTTGTAGCAATGGTTTCTGCAAATAGCCAGTCACTGGGCGTGGGATCTAAGTCGACCCATTGTTGGCGTTCTTTAATCCAGACACGAGTCCAAGCATGCGCATGTGTTCCGCGGATGATCCATTCATCATTGCTGTCATTTTTTTCCATGACCGAGAAACCTATGCTATAACGAGCGGGGACGTCAGCGGATCTGAGGAGTAAGGTTGCAGCTGTAGCGAAGTATTCGCAATGGCCACTTTTGTTGGTGGTAAGGAAGGTTTCGATGGGTGTTGGGCGCTTCCTTGATGCGTGAGCTCGTCCTATGCTTAGGTAGCGACTGTATTCAAACTCTGTATCGAAAAATTTCTTGATTCGTAAGATTTTTTCGTTGGTGGTGGCGAGTTGATTTAGGCCAAGTGCATCGGCGACTTCATGGATAGCTTCACTTTCGTATTCGTCGATACTTAGATCTTCTATTGGAAATGGTGGGGGCTCAGTGGTGATTTCGTCATTCCAACGGACTTTGCCTTGGATGATTGATTTTAGAGGGTAGATGCGGACCGAACCGAGTAGGTTAATTTCGATACCTTCGTTCTGGAACTCCTGTAAGGTTGAGGTATTTCCTGGAAGGGGCAGGGGATCTCCATAAACAGTTGCACCGCGTATATCGAATTCGGGCAAAGGTTTGGTGATATCTTCACGGTTCATGTTTTCTCTCAGCAGGTAAAACGAGTTGTCTACCGCTAGGTCAGTTGAGTCCAGTGCGCGAAATTCAATCGCTTCGGGGTCCAAGGATTTTGGATAAATGATACCCCAGTTTATTCCTCTGTAGCGATTGTAGGAGGCGGTTTTCAGTAGCCTTGGCGGATTTTGTCCCGCTTTTGGAATGACTCTCCACATCATTTCAGGGGACTGTTTGATTCGCCCTAATGATCCAATAAAGGTTCTATTGTGGGTGTGGTTGTAGCTGGGAATTCCACCATCACCTTGGTATTTATTGGTGGCCCAAATGTAGAGTTTGGATAAACCTATCTGCCCGCCTAATCCGATTACAGCTGCGAAAATCAATATGGTAATCATCGCAAAAATGCGGCGTCTGACATGTGCCATCATCAACCATCCAGATAGAGTGATTAGACCGATGAAGAAGATTTTTTGTTGGGCAGAAGGACTTAGGCTGGCGGCGACGATGATGGCGATGAAATAGACGTTCCCGAAATTAAAACGAACGTTTGCATGTTCGATGCCGAGTTCATCGTTTAATTTACGATGAATCCGTGATAAAAAATAGAAGTTATTGAGGTTAAAATAGTTACTAAAACCGAATGACTGAACAAACTGAAGTGGAAAAAGTAAGATAGGAAGCCAAGTGAGGAATCTGGGGAAGGCGATTAAATGGTTACCTTCGAGCCAGATAGGGATGGCAATTAGGATGCTTAGGATGAGGCTGACATACCAAGCGCGGAGGCAAGCTTGGTCGTTGAAATTCCAGCGGGAGCGGATCCAGTTTGGGCTTTCGATGATGAGGGCGATGATGAGCGAGAGCAGAGATTGTCCAGACATAGCGCCCCAGAAAAGGAGGGTTGCGCCGAGTAGTAATCTCGGAGGTGGTTGGATGTGCTGGCTGGTCATGGGGCGATGAAATTAGATGCCAGAGAGTTGCAGAGGTAGGTGCATGAGGCTGCGGGCGACATGGTTGGAATCGATCCAATAGCCATGAATGGATTGGGGTGGTTCGCCATTTCCGACAATGATGGGAACGCTGAGGATTCCGCAATTTCTGAGTTTGCGGACGAGGTTCAATCGTTCTTGGTCCCAGCCGTTAAGGATGAGTAGGCAGGAAGTGATTTGGTCGCGGTGTTTGATGACGGAGGATGAGAGGGCATCGAATCGTGGTTCAGGTTCGCTTTGGACTCCGGCGAGCACTTCGAGTAGTTTTTCGGCGCGTTCAAAGCCGCGGCCGGCAGTGACTGTGTGAGCAGTTTCCGCAATGAACATGAGATCGAGTAAGGCGTCATTGTTATCGAGACCTGTGATGAAGGATGAGGCGATGGAGATCATCTCCTCAAATATCATTCGATCGCTTGATCCCGGAAAAGTATCGAGAATTAAAGCGTAGCGAGGGTAAAAAGTGTCTTCGAGTTCTTTCACCATAGGCTTTCCGGTGTGTGCCCAGCTTTTCCAATGGATTTGGCGTGGGGAGTCGCCAGGTCGGTATTCGCGGATGCCAACGAATTCGCCAGAGGTTCCAATGGCGTTGCTGGTTTCTTCTCCACCAATGCGGAAGGTGGAGGATCCAGGCATTTCGAAGTTTGGCAGGGCGTAGCGTTTGGGTAGGGCGATCAGGCGGGAGGGTGAGGAGTGTAGCGGTTTGCATTTTTGGAAAAAACCGAGCGGATCTGGCATCAGCAGGCGTAAATTATCGAGGAGATAAACACCTCGTTT
>CAMCYT010000185.1 GCA_945885485.1 Prosthecobacter debontii | reverse complement strand
AAACAACTCAATTTTCGGCCACGGTGCGAGCCCCCACAACAAACAAACCCATCAGCTACTTCTCGACTCGGATGCGAAATGCTACGGCGGTCACGCCCGCATCGATCCAAGCGTCAATTATCCCATCCACCCGGATGGACAGCTCAAGTTCTACACTACTTCGCGCAGTACAATGGTTTTGGGATGAGATATAAATTTAAGTAACCTGAAAATCCTTCTGCGCCGGTCTTTTCCGTCTTTTTAGCTTTATTCCCCGCAACACGCGGACGCCTCATGCACGCAGGTTTCGCAGAGATTCTCATCACCAAAAAAACCTAACGCATCTTGGCCGCAGCGATCACAGACTGCGGGTTCTGAGCCAGAATCTTCCATCACTCTGCGAATCGGATCTCCTTGTCAGAGCCGCCACCACCTCGACCAAATTTATCCCCTATGTCTTTGCTGGTGACATAGAGCATCAGTGAAATCAACGCTAACGCACAGGCAGTTTGGATGATTTCCATCGTCTTCATCTGCATCGGCTTACCGAAAATTTTCTCGAGAATCGCCATGGTGATATGTCCTCCATCAAGCACGGGAAACGGCAACATGTTCAGCACCGCAAGGTTCACATTGAACAGCACCATGAAAAATAAAATCCGTCTCCAACCATCTTCCGTCTGCAGCAAAGAATACAACAACTGCCCAATTCCCACCGGACCACTGAGGTGATCCACACCGATGCTTGAGCCAGGATCAGCCACTTTCGTGACCGTTACCCACATCATTTTTAAACTGTCGCCAACTTGGGTCAATGGATTAGGATGAACGATGCGAACATCAACATCTGCTGTTTGATCCCACAAGACACCCAACATAGGATCGCGCTTCGATGGAGGTAGCGGCTTGGCTGGCGACACTTCAATATTTACTAAATCCCCACTCTTTTTCTTCACCCCCAAAGTCACCGTCTTAAAATCCTTTTTCTTCAAATACTGAGCAAGTTGGATATCGCTGAAGAGCTGAGCACCATCAACCTGGAGAATCTGATCACCTATTTCCAATCCGGCTTTTGCTGCGGGGCTGTTTTTAGTAATCGCTGCAATGATCGCAGGTCCTGCAGGCTCCAAACCTACCTGACGTAATCCACTGCGCTGAAACCATTCCGATTTTTCCTGTTCGAATTCACACTCAAATCTCAAAGGCTTTTCGACTCCCGGTCGCTGAACCATGAATATAATTTTCTCTCCACTGCTCAAAACAATGCGCTCGGTGATGCTTTCGAGTGATCCCGCGAAGCCATTCACTGGTTCACCATTGATCTCAAGAATCTTATCTCCGGGACGTATCCCCACCTTCTCAGCCGGCATTCCCTCTTCCACGTAACCCACCACGGTGCTCGGCACGAAATCTTTCGGCTTGCCCACCGCCCACACAAACACCCCCGCCAACAGCGCGAGTAAAATGGAAAACAACGGCCCGGCAAACGCGACGATAATCTTATCGAGCGGCGTGATCGGTGGCAGTAGCTTGCGATTTTTATCGCCGCCTTCAATCGCCTCCATTGGTGCCATCTGCGGCAAGGCCACGAATCCACCCGCTGGAATCCAGCCAAGGCCGTATTGCACACCTTTGTATTCCTTTTTCCAAATCGGTTTCCCGAACCATATCTGGAATCTATCGATCTGCAAACCTCGCCATTTTCCTGCGAGGAAATGCCCGAGCTCATGGACAAAAATAATGATATTGAAAAGCATCACCACCACAAAAACGAGCAGGGTGACATTCAGAATGGTTTGGAGAGTGGTCATAGGGAATCAGCGAATATCCCAATCTACCCGCCTTGCCAAATCCCGCAAGTCTTTCGTAGTGGCGATCTATGGTCACCGTGCGGAGCGAGGATTTTCTTTTGAGTCAAAAGTCCAAAGTCTTAATGTCAAAGCCAGAACCGCTGGTGCGGTTTGTGCAAGTGGACCTTCAGACTTCCGACAAATCCCCCTCTTCCTTGAGATTTAAAGTTTAAAACTTAAAATTTGATCTTCCTTGAAGTTTCCCTCCCGAAATTTGATTTTCTCCCTCGTGACAACTGGGCAAACCGAACTCTCCTCCCTGCCCGCTCTCTCGGCGAAAGAAATTCAGGCACTTGCCGCCGTCGGAATCTCCACGCTCGCCGAGCTGTTAGAATATTTTCCAAAACGCTACGAAGACCGACGCCAGTTCGATCGCTTTCCCAACCAAGCCACCGCCAAAGCCGTCTGCCTTACCGGCGGTGTGATCGATGCAGGAAACAAAGGATTCGGCAAAACACGTTTTTACGAAGCTATCGTCATGGATGGCTCTGGCAGCGTTTTCGGTTCCGGAAAAATTACCTGCCGTTGGTTCAATATGCCGTTCATGTCGAAAGTGATCGCCGCAGGCCAACAAGTCATCGCTTATGGAAAAGTAAAAGAACAAGGCGGACGCCTCATCATCGATCATCCAGAGATCGAAGTGATCGATGACATCGGAGAAACTGAAACCATCCATCTCAACCGCATCGTTCCGATTTACAAAAATATCTCCGGCATCAACCAACGCCGACTCCGAGAGACTATCTACATCGCGTCAGATTCCATCCACGATGCTGATTATTTTCCCTATCGAGTTAGCGAGTCAGATCGAAAAGCCGATTTAAGAGAAACCCATTTCCCCACCTCCGCCGAATCATCAAAAGCAGCCCGCCGTCGCTTCGCGCTCGAAGCCTTCTTCACCCTCCAGCTCAACGTCGTCTGGCAACGCAACCGCTACCGCTCCCACCAAGGCCGCGTGCTAGGAAAAAAAACCACCCTCCTCAAAGCCTTCTACTCCAGTCTCCCCTTCGATCTCACCAACGCTCAAAAACGTTCGATCAAAGAAATCATCGCCGACATGCGCGAGCCCCGGCCGATGAACCGCTTACTCCAAGGCGATGTCGGCGCAGGGAAAACCTTCGTCGCCATGGCGGCGATACTGCTCGCCATCGACTCCGGAGCCGATGCCGCACTGATGGCTCCCACCCAGATTCTCGCTGAACAACATTTCCTCACCTTCCGGAAATGGCTCGAACCACTCGGCGTCAAACTCGTCCTCCGAACTTCTAACAAACACGAGTCCACCATCGCAGATTCTCACGCACCGACGATTTTCATCGGCACCCATGCCCTGCTCTACGACCCTGATTTATTCACCGACCTCGGCCTCGTGGTCATCGATGAGCAACACAAATTCGGAGTCGTCCAACGCGCCGCCCTCATCCGTCACGGCACGCTGCCCGATGTCCTCGTCATGACCGCCACGCCCATTCCACGTACATTGACCATGACAATCTACGGCGATCTCGATGTGTCGTTGCTCGATGAGAAACCTGCGGGTCGCGGAAAAATCGTCACGGCTCTTCGCACCAAACCGAAACAAAAGGATATCACCGACTTCGTCAAAGCCCAGCTCGCCGATGGCCGCCAAGCTTACCTCGTTTATCCCCTCGTCGAGGAAAGTGATTCCATCAAAGCCGAATCCGCCACTTCTGCTTTCGGCGCATGGCAGAAACGCCTCGGGGCAGAAAACGTCGGGCTCATCCACGGCAAACTCCGCCCCGAAGAAAAAGACGCGGTGATGGAAGATTTTCGTAGCGGAAAAACCCAAGCCCTCGTTTCCACTACCGTCATCGAAGTCGGCGTCGATGTCCCGAACGCAAACCTGATGATCCTCCACCACGCCGAACGTTTTGGTCTCGCCCAGCTTCACCAACTACGTGGACGCATCGGCCGTGGCAGCCACAAATCTTACTGCATTCTCCTAACTGATTCCAAACTTCCAGAAGCACTTGAAAAACTTGAAGTGTTAGAAAAAACCAACGACGGCTTCGAAATTGCCGAAGCCGACCTTGCGCTACGTGGCCCCGGCGATGTCCTCGGCACCGCGCAATCCGGCCTCACCGACCTCCGCTTCGCCGATTTTATCACCGACACCCAACTCATCCGCGAGGCCCGAGCGCTCGCGGATCAAGTCTTTCAACAAGACCCCGAACTTTCCCAACAACACCAAAACCTCCGCGCGCTCATCTCCGAAACCAGAGCACCGCAGAGTGCGTAGCTACAAGCAACTTCAACACATGCACACCCTTATCATTATTCTTAGTTTCTATATACAAAGCTTAGATACGGTCATCCGAATCATTGGCACCATTATCATCATCGGCATCATGATCGCTTCGCTGGGTTACATCATGCACTCAATCAACTGGATGATTTACGGAAAATTTGCGCAAGGTCCTCTACACCCTTGGTTAGGATTGATTCTGCTGCCGCCAATACTGCGACTCGGAATTTTAGCCGGAGGTTTCTCTATCCCGCCTCTGATCAATCGCAAATTTGAGATAACGCCCAAAACCTAATACCTGTAGCATAAGGGATCCCTCACTCCGCCACATGCAAAGGCGCAGGTCTATCCGGCCCCGAGTCTCTCCACCGTGCCGCAAAGTTAATTAAACTCTGTTCAATCCATCAATCGGACCTCCACAGCCATCCTCAGCATCAGAAGCTCCGCGAAATGTCCGTCGCGGGCGGCAAGTTCTCCGCCACATTGCCGCGCTTGGGCGGCGATCCAAATGTCATTCGTAGGAATCGGTTTCCGAGTTGAATCCCCGAGACTTTCCACCTATTCCAACTGCGGGCTTCAGAACAACCAAAGTCCATCAACTGATGAAAACTCTGACCCTTCTCCTATTTTCTGCCGGTTTTGTAATCGCGGCTCCGACCGATGATTTCATCGCTAAGGCGACTCAAACCCACGGTGCGTTCGGCGAAAAAGCAGCACGTTTTCTCGTGGAGCACATGTCGGAGAGCGATAATAAAGCTCTCACTGCCGAGTTTCTAACTGAGAACCTCGATCTAGCGCTCAAAGCCCGCGCCACATTTCCATGGGCGAATGACGTGCCAGAAGAAATTTTTCTGAACGATGTTCTTCCTTATGCGGTTTTCGATGAACCGCGTGATCCATGGCGTGCTGATTTTTTAGAGAAAGCTACCCCGCTCGTCAAAAATGCCAAAACCGCATTCGAGGCTGTGCAGATTCTGAACCGTGATTTTTTCAAACTCATCAACACCCACTACAACACCAAGCGTGAGCGCACCAATCAATCGCCCAAAGAATCCATCGCTCAAGGCAAGGCCACCTGCACGGGTCTTTCAATTATCCTCGTGGATGTCTGCCGCGCCATCGGCATCCCCGCCAGAGCTGCCGGAACCCCGATGTGGTGGGACAAAAGCGGCAACCATACCTGGGTCGAAATATGGGACAAGAGTTGGCATTACACCGGTGCCGACGAATACGACGAAAAAGGTCTAAATCATGGATGGTTTAAGGAAAATGCTGCCAAAGCCGATGAAAATCAACCCATCCATTCCATCTACGCAACATCATGGAAAAAAGAC
>CAMCYT010000184.1 GCA_945885485.1 Prosthecobacter debontii | reverse complement strand
TGTCGTTTACCTTAACCAGAACCTCGGGGATTAAGCCCGGAAGCGGAACGCCGATGGCGACATTTTCGCTCAAAGATTCGAGGATGCCGGTGGCAGCGACGGACTCAGCGAATGGCTTTTGCGGAGGCATGATGGGAGGATCACCCGGTGCGGGCATCTCCTTCTCAGCTTGGGTTTGCGAAATGAAAATGATGGCCACCACGCCGAATATGGAGGCGGCGATGGTGCCGTAACGGAGGATAAGGGATAGGAGAGACATGGGAGTAATGAAGTTTCTTGGTCAGTGCGCGTGTTCGTGAATAAAGTGTTGGGTCCGCTGCTGATTTTGTTCGGTGACTTCGACGATCTCGCCATCGTCCATGCGGGCGATGCGATCGGCATACGAAAGGATTCGATTATCGTGAGTGACGATGATCACGGCACGTTTCGCCGAGCGGGCAACTTCGCGGAAAAGCTCGAGCACGATCTCGCCATTGTGCGCGTCTAGCGCAGCGGTGGGTTCGTCACAGATGACGAGTGCAGGCTCGTGGATGAGTGCGCGGGCGATGGCGACGCGTTGTTGTTGGCCTCCGGAGAGTTTGTTAGGGCGTTCTTTCCAGCGCTCGCCGAGGCCGACTTTTTCGAGAATTTCACGCGAACGCTTAATGGCGAAGCCGCTGGAGTACCCTTGAATCAACAAAGGCACACTAACGTTTTCAGCAACGGAAAGCGTGGGGATGAGATTGAACTGCTGGAAGATGAAGCCAATGTTCTTCGCACGGAAACGGGTAAGAGCGCCGCTGGACATTTTTTCGAGCGGGCTGTCGAAGACATTGATCGTGCCGCTTTCGACTTTCAATGTGCCGGCTATGGCACTGAGCAAGGTGGTTTTCCCGCAACCCGATGGGCCGACAAGCATCATGATTTCTCCAGTGCGAGCCTGGAGGCTTACTTGCTTGAGCACGTGGATACGATTCGGTCCGTCGCCGAAACTTTTTTCGAGCGCACGGACATCAACAACGATGCTGGATGATGGAGTGGGATCAGGCACGGAAGACCATGGCGGGTTCGTAAAGACTCAGACGGATGATGCCCATGAGGGCGGCGAGCATGCAGATGACTTGGATGGCGATGAAAGTTCCGACAGGTATCTGCCACGGCATGTAGAACGGCGGCTGCCCATTTTCGATGGCTCCCATGGCGAAGGCGGAGGTCGCGAGAAGACCTAATCCAAAACCGATGATGCCCACGGTGAGCGCTTGAAAGATAAGCATGATGCTCAAGCGAAAATTCGACATGCCCATGGCTTTCAGGGCCCCCAAATGTTTTAAATTATCTAACACAAAGGCGTAGAAGGTCTGACAGGAAATAGCGACGCCAACGATAAAACCGATCACCACCGTGGTGCCGAATGAAATCGGGATCCCCGTGTTTTTCACATACCACCAGACAGTGGAGGTATTGAAATCGCCATAATTTTTGCCATTGGGCGTCGCGTGATCACGCGGATTTTGGCCGAATCCTTCGTTAACAAATGCGCGGAGATCCGTATTTTTTTCGATCTCTGCAGCGGCTTCGCATGCCGTCATGCCTTCAATGGGTGCGGCGATCACGGCGGTGAGCATCTTGCGCGAGCCTGGGGTGTAGAGAAGGGCGCGCTCATAGGTCGTCCAAATGTATGGGCCACCTGTGAACGAACGCATGGCTTGACAAATCCCGACAACCCGCGCCTCTACATCGTTGATTTCAAAACGATCGCCAATCTTGATTTTTTTCGAAGGATCGCTTGGATCCGAGGACAGGCGGGTGGTGGCGAGTTCGTCGATAACGACGGTATTAGGCAAACGCAGGTCTTCGAGATTTCCCTCGATCATCCGCCCCGGCGCACCTGCGAGCGAAGCCGCATCGATGCCTAAAAGTTGGATCGTCTTGAAACTACCATCAGCGAGACGAACACGCTGCAAGCCCGAGAAAAGCGGCATCGCCCAGCGGACAGCCGCGATCGAGCGCACTCGCGCAACATCCGTGTCGCGCATCGGGTTGGTTTCGTTGATTTGTTCGACGCGCTCTTCCACCACGTAGATCGGGGCGGCGACGTTTTTCAAGGTCGAGGTCGTCCAACGCATGATTCCGCAGAAAACCGATGCCTGCTGCACAATTAGGAAAGTAGCGAAGAATAAACCCGCGACGAGCATCAGGTATTTGGCAGTATCACCAAAGAGCATTTTGAGAGCGAGACCGATCATGCGAATCAATTAACTGGGGATAAATTCCATATTTCCTAGTAGCTATATTACTCACGGACAAGCGCCATGCAACTCACAACATGCTGATTTATACCTCTTTAACCGGGTGATACAGCTCGGAATCGTTTTGCATCTCCTCCGAACTGATTTTGGGTCTCCATCGAAATGCGGAACCCATGAGCTTTGTGGTTTCGAGATCAAAACACGACGTGGCCAAACTGGCGAAAAGCAGTTCATGGAACACAAATCCTTTGTTTTGGGTGCGGAACTCAAGGACTTTTTGGATCAGCGGCGCGCTCAATCGACAAACCGGATTGAAGCTTCTTTTCGGGGTAGGAAAATAATAGGCGTAATCGCGCCACCAATACCAGTCAGGTTGATCCGCTCTAAACCTGAATTTTCCCGCGATCAATTCCTCCGGCCTCGAAGAATACCGAAACAAATCAGGTAAAGCTGAAGACCCCCAACGCACATCATTTTCAAAAAACCATGAGTCACGAACATCGTCCGCAAGCTTGGAAAAAGCAGTGTCCCATGAGGTGATCTCCGGAAAATGCAGACTGCACATGTTCTTGAAGCCACTTTTGATTTCGTCTTTGTCAGAACACAATATGACATCTCCAAATTGACTGAGTTCCGCAATCCGTTTGCTACAAACTTCTTCATCGCTTCTGTGTAAAATAAAAATATTCATGGGAAATGAATGGCCGTAATGAATTTGTCGTGACCGAGATCCAATGACTGGAACCGATACCAATCAAGCTTCTATAGTCACTTTCGGCAAGCCGTTCATTCATCCGCGAATGATGAAGTCAAAATCATGCTCCATTCTGACCAACTAGGAAATCACCTAACCGTAGATACTTCGCTCATGCCTTTTCTGCGAAAAGAACCCTTTACGGTTTCCCTTCATATTTAGCTGTGAGCTGCCTACAGAATTTCGGAAATTCCCTCGTGATTTCTCGGCGGTTGGTTTACCCGAGGTTACTAGCGCCCCCCTTGAAAGAAAGACTTGGCTCACGAGTAACCGTTTCTTCTTTTAATCATCACCTGAGATTGCCAGATTCCCTCGCGGGTTGCCCGCAGCCCTTCATTTTCACAACGATAGAAAAATCCTAAAACCAAAAAACTTACATGAGTGACCACGACAATCCCTTTAACGAACCATTGCCCAATAACCCTCCTGACCGCCGGCTAATCTTGCTCGCAGGCGTGATGCTCATGGCGAGCTTGGGCTCCGTGTATGCATGGAGCGTTTTCACGAAACCTTTGCATGCAGCCTATCACTGGGCAAACTGGCAGACTTCGCTGGTCTTCAGCCTCGCGGTGGCGGGACTTGGATTTTCCGCGCTGTATACGGGCCCTTTGGTAGCAAAACTGGGTGGGCGTCGGCTCATGAAACGTTCCGCAGTATTTTTTGTCTCCGGCTATCTTATCGCAGCACTGGGACTTTATCTAGGATCGGGAGTGATCGGAGACATCAAAACCCCATGGGTCAGTTGGTTGAGCTTCATCATCCTCGCTCTGGGATACGGAGTGATCGGCGGCATCGGGCTCGGGACTGGCTACCTAACAGCTGTTTCTACCATCGCTGGATGGTACCCTGATAAAAAAGGATTCGCTACCGGAATGATCGTGATGGGCTTTGGAATCGGAGCCTTGTTCATGAGCAAAGTCTTCGCTCCGATAGCGATGGATGTTGCTGAAAAAAATGTGGCCGGCGCGTTTCTTTTCATCGCTGGCGTTTACGGCGTCATCATGACCATAGCATGTAGGTTTATTTACAGCCCGCATGTGACAGTCTCAAACAAGCACGTGGCGACCGTTGCGGATACTTACGAGCATTTACCAAACGTGCACGTGCGATTGTGGCTCACTTGTTTCACCTACAGCTTGGCGGGCCTTGGAATTCTCAGCCAGCTTGCACGCTTGATGCAGGATGTCTCAAAAGGTGCGGATCCGACGCTCAGTGCCGATACACTCACCGCTGTTGGCGCGACCTTAGTCGCCATCGCATCGTTAGGAAATAGCGTGGGGCGTTTGATCTGGGCCTGGCTTTCCGATCATTTTGGCAGGGTCAATATTTTCGCCACTTTGCTTGGCACTGCCGGGATCGTTTATCTCGTCCTGCCTCACGCGAGTTCGCCTGTGCTTTTTAGCATTTTGATCTGCTTCGTGATCGCTTCTTACGGCGGCGGATTCGGCACGATCCCTTCTTTGATTAGCGATCTCTATGGATCGAAACGCATGTCTTCACTGCATGGTTTAGCGCTCACTGGCTGGGCAACGGCTGGGCTTATAGCGCCACCGTTCTTTGGGTTTCTTTATGACAAAATTCCCGATCAAGCTGCGAGTTACGCGTATTACATCTGCGCTGGATCTTTGTTTACTTCGATGATCTTGGTGTTTTCCGTCAAGAAGCTCCACAAACATTGCACCACACCCGCTGTGCCGAATGACATAGCGAAGTAATCTTTTCCGCGAACCTTGCGGACTCGACAAATCGCCATCCTCGGTTATCTGTGTTCTCTTATGAAATGGATGCTAATCACGGCTTGGTTGTTATGCGCAACGTTCTTAAATGCGCAAACAGCCCCTGCGCGTAAACCTATCACGCTGGACGACATCCAGCGGATGCTGAAAGATGAAAACAGTCAGCTCTCAAAACTGAAACGTGAGATTATCGACGAGGGCGATACAAACCGCTTTTTCTATTTTCCCACTCGGGATCAACCCGCGACTCCTAAAAAGTGGGGATTCGTTTACGAGGATGTGAGTTTCAACTCTGCAGATGGCACCAAGCTGCACGGTTGGTTTCTGAAAACGAAAGCCGCCACCCCAAAAGGCACCGTGGTTTTCTCGCATGGAAATGCGGGATCGCTTGGCCATCATTTGGGATTTGTCACATGGTTGGCCGACGCCGGATATCAGGTCTTCATGTATGATTATCGCGGTTTCGGAAAGTCTGGTGGCGTGTTGAATCGCGACGGCATGGTGCAAGATGTGAAGGCCGCTTTCTTCTACGTTTCTGGGAGAAAAGATGTGCAGAAGGATAAAATCATTTCATACGGACACAGCCTCGGCGGTGCAAAGTCCATCACAGCGCTTGCAAATATAGAGCCATTGAAATGTAAGGCCATCGTGATTGACAGCGCATTCTCCTCCTACCAATCCATGGCAAAACTGTTTGCGGGAGAACTTGGCACCGAG
>CAMCYT010000183.1 GCA_945885485.1 Prosthecobacter debontii | reverse complement strand
CCCCGTTTTCATCTCCGCCAACTCCAGAGGAGACCAGACCTTTAGCCCCTCTAAATCCCTTTGTTTATCTTCATTTGGCACATCCATAGCAATAACCTACCACCCCAAAAAGCCTCCGCCAAGCTAATTGTATGCCTGGCAGTTTATTTATAGCAATAACCTACCACCCCAAAAAGCCTCCGCCAAGCTAATTGTATGCCTGGCAGTTTATTTGGCAGTTTATTTCACTGGCAGTTTATTTCAGTTTATTTGTATTTCGTATGCTTGGCAGTTTATTACGAGTATTTGATTGCTACAGGCCAAAGCATTTGGTCGCTGAGTCTTGACAGCACCCCCCACGGAAAGCAACTTTCCGGCCGTTTTGAATGTTATTTGAATTAACTCAGCAGTTAGTTCAAGCAACCACGCCGACAGATACTCGCTAATTTTTACAATCTCTGCCTTGCACCACAACGCGATGTGTTTAGATTCCCTGACAATTCCTCACCAATTCAATGCCCTTACCCTTATCTAAGATATCTCCTCACGGCTGGCCTGAACCCCAAGGACTCTGGCACCCGTCTCGCGAAAAAGATGCCTGCGGCGTCGGCTTCATCGCGCATTTAAAAGGCAAACGCTCGCATGATATCATCGTGAAAACCCTCACGATGAACAACCAAATGGACCATCGTGGCGCAAGCGGATCTGATCCAGCTACAGGAGATGGCGCCGGAATCTTCACTCAAATGCCGGACAAGTTCTTGCGTCGGGAAATGGCAAAAAAGGGCGTCGAGCTTCCACCAGAGGGCGATTACGGCTCTGGTTGCGTATTTTTCTCTCCTGATGCATCGGTGCGCGAAGTCGCGATGCAGGTCTTTGAACTCGTAGTGCGTGAGGAAGGCCAAAAATTTCTCGGTTGGCGCACCGTCCCGGTAAAAAGCGAACTGCTAGGAAAAACATCCAGCCGCTACGAACCGGTCATCAAGCAAATCTTTATCGGTAAAAGCCCCGACATCACCGACCCGATGGGCTTCGAGCGCAAGCTTTACGTCATCCGCAAGCGCGTAGGCGCTTGGATCCGTAACAACGAAGTGCCAAACCAATTCCGCGACGTCCATGGCAACAAAGGGAATTCTTTCCCAGGCGCAGATTACCATTACGTCACCGGCCTTTCTGCTAGGACCATGGTCTACAAAGGCATGCTCACCCCTTGCCAACTTTCCACTTACTTTCCAGATCTACTCGATCCAGATTACGAGTCGGCACTCGCGCTGATGCATACCCGCTTCTCCACAAATACCTTTCCAAGCTGGTCGCGAGCTCACCCAAACCGCTTCATCGCTCACAACGGAGAAATCAATACCGTCATGGGCAATGCAAACTTCATGAAGGCGCGTCAGGCACTCTGCCAATCCGACCTTTTTGGAACGGACATCAAGAACATCTTCCCCGTCATCAACGAAGACGGATCGGACTCAGCGCGATTCGATAATGCCTTAGAATTTTTGCACTACGGTGGCTACGATCTCGTCCACGCGATGATGATGATGATCCCCGAACCATGGGAGCGTCACACCATGATGGACGAGGACAAAAAAGCGTTTTATGAATTCCACGCTTGCATGATGGAACCATGGGATGGTCCAGCTTCTATCACTTTTTCTGATGGTCAACAAATTGGCGCCGTCCTCGACCGTAACGGCCTGCGTCCAAGCCGCTATTATGTCACCGATGATGATCTCGTCATCATGGCCTCGGAAGTTGGTGTCGTGCCAGATCTAGATCCGATGACCATCATTGAAAAAGGTCGCCTTCGCCCCGGGCGGATGTTTCTTGTGGACATGAAGGAAGGTCGCATCGTCCCCGACGAGGAGGTCAAGAAGCGTGTCTACTTAGCCAAACCTTACCGAAAGTGGTTAGATGAAAACAGGATCACTCTCAAAGACCTTCCCGCAGCGAAAGCTCCAAAGACGGTAGAGCCCGACCGCATCCTCGAACGCCAACTTGCATTCGGCTATACCTACGAAGACCTGCGGATGTTGCTAGGACCCACGGCTTCGTCCGGCGTCCAACCGATTTCCTCGATGGGCAACGACACGCCACTCGCGGTTCTTTCCAGCAAGCCGAAACATCTCTATCAATATTTCAAACAGATTTTCGCACAGGTCACCAACCCAGCACTCGACTGCATCCGCGAAGAACTAGTCACCTCCACCGAAACCTTCATTGGATCGGAGTCCAACCTGCTCGCACCAGGACCACAAAGCTGCCGAATGGTCCGCTTGGATAATCCTCTCATCGACAACGAAGCACTCGCTCGTCTTCGTGAGATCAATCTTGATGGATTCAAATCCATCACACTCGACGCACTTTTCCCATCCAACCAAGGTGGTGAAGGACTTGAATCCGCATTTGAACAAATCTGCAAAAATGCCGACTCTGCGATCACAGACGGATGCAATATCATCATTCTATCAGATCGAGGTATCAATCACGACCTAGCTGCCATTCCAACTCTGTTGTTGATGGGTGGAATCCACCACTACCTTGTCAGTAAAGGCACTCGCACCCGAGTCTCTATCATTCTGGAAACCGGCGAGGCTCGCGAAGTCCATCACTTCTCCACATTGATAGGCTACGGTGCAGACGCAATCAACCCATACATGGCCTTCGAATCGATCTACAAAATGATTGAGGAAGACATGTTAGATATTACTCTCGAAAAGGCAACTTACAATTTCCTCAAGGGCTCGATCAAAGGCGTTGTCAAAACCATGGCGAAAATGGGAATATCCACGGTGGCATCTTATCGTGGTGCACAAATTTTTGAAACCATCGGTCTGTCGACCGACTTGGTGAACCGATATTTCTGCGGCACATCCAGTCGCTGCGAAGGATCTGATATCGAAAAAGTTGCTGAAGAAGCACTCATTCGTCACCGCCAAGCATTCCCAGACCGCCACATCGAAGCAGAAGACGCAGCACTCGACACTGGCGGCGTCTATCAATGGCGCAGCGATGGCGAGTTCCATCTCTTCAACCCAGAAACCATTCACTTGCTGCAAAAAGCAACTCGCACGGGTAGTTACGAGGTCTTCAAACAGTATGCAAAAAAAGTGAACGACCAGAGCGAAAATCTTTCCACCCTGCGTGGCTTGATGAAATTCCGCACCACACGCTCACCTGTGCCTATCGATGAAGTCGAATCGATCGAAGCAATCACCAAACGCTTCAAAACCGGTGCCATGTCCTACGGATCAATCTCGCAGGAAGCTCACGAAACGCTCGCGATCGCCATGAACCGCATCGGCGGCAAATCAAATACCGGTGAAGGGGGTGAAGACCCAGAACGTTTCGTCACGATGGCAAACGGTGACAGCAAACGCTCCGCGATCAAACAAGTCGCCTCCGGCCGGTTCGGGGTGACTGGCGAATATCTCGTCAACGCTGACGAAATCCAAATCAAAATTTCCCAAGGCGCCAAACCCGGCGAAGGTGGCGAACTCCCAGGCTCCAAGGTCTATCCATGGATCGCCAAAGTCCGCTATTCGACCCCCGGTGTAGGTCTCGTCTCTCCGCCGCCGCACCATGACATTTACTCCATCGAGGATCTATCAGAACTGATTCACGACCTCAAAAACTCCAACACGCGTGCCCGCATCAATGTGAAACTCGTCGCAGAAGTCGGAGTCGGCACAATCGCAGCAGGGGTGGCTAAAGCCCATGCCGACGTGATCCTCATTTCTGGCCACGACGGCGGCACGGGCGCATCGCCTTCGTCCTCGATCTTCAATGCTGGCGCTCCATGGGAACTCGGCCTAGCAGAAACTAACCAGATTCTCCTCCTCAACGACCTTCGCAGCCGTGTGGTTCTCGAAACGGACGGACAGTTAAAGACCGGTCGTGATGTCGCTATCGCTACACTGCTCGGCGCCGAAGAATACGGATTCGCAACGGCTCCCCTCGTCACGGTGGGCTGCTTGATGATGCGTGTCTGTCAGAAAAACACCTGTCCAGTCGGCATCGCCACTCAAGATCCTGAACTTCGTAAAAACTTCGAAGGCAAACCTGAACATGTCGTCAATTTCATGACGTTTATCGCCATGGAATTCCGCGAAATCATGGCCGAACTGGGTTTCCGCACCATCAACGAAATGGTCGGTCACGTGGAATGCCTAGATACCAACCAAGCGACAGCACACTGGAAGGCTAACGGAGTGGATCTCACCAGCATTTTCCACAAGCCTGACGTCGGCGAAGAAGTTGGTGGCTACCATCAAATCGAACAAGACCATGGTCTTAAAGATGCGCTCGACAACACTCACTTACTGACCCTCTGTAAGCCCGCCATCGAACGCGGCGAGCACGTCCGCGTGGAGCTGCCTATCATCAACGTTAATCGTGTTGTTGGCACGATCACCGGCAGTGAAATCTCACGAAAATATGGCAGCAAGGGCCTCCCGGAAGACACCATCGAACTCAAATTCACTGGTAGTGCTGGTCAATCCTTCGCCGCATTCACTCCTCCAGGCATGACTTTCCGTCTCGAAGGCGATGCCAACGACTACGTTGGCAAAGGCCTATCAGGTGCCAAGGTGATCATCTATCCAACCAAGAATTCCAGTTTCAAAGCCGAGGAAAACATCATCATCGGCAACGTCGCACTCTACGGCGCGACTAGTGGAGAAGTTTACATCAATGGCCAAGCGGGTGAACGCTTCTGTGTGAGAAATTCAGGAGCCTTCGCCGTCGTCGAAGGCATCGGCGATCATGGATGCGAATACATGACCGGTGGTCAAGTGATCGTACTTGGAGAAACGGGTCGAAACTTCGCGGCGGGCATGTCCGGCGGAGTCGCCTATGTCTATGACATCGACGGCTTATTTGAGAAGCGCCTCAACAATGAAATGGTCAATCTCTACCGCCTCATCGAATGCGCGGACAAGGACATCCGCTTGGTGAAGGCCACAATTGAGAAACACGTGGCCTACACCGCATCACCACGAGGAAAATCATTATTAGAAAAATGGGATTCTGAACTACCCAAGTTTTTCAAAGTACTTCCCCGCGACTACGAACGGATGTTAGAAGCATTTCGAAAAGTCGAGGAGCAAGGGCTCACAGGCGACGACGCTGCGATGGCGGCTTTTGAAGAGAATCTCAAAGACCTCGCTCGTGTCGGGGGCAACTAACATTCAACGTTCTAAATTTCAATTATATGGGTAAGCCTACAGGATTCATGGAAGTGCCACGCGTGACCGACGCAGAAGCAGCACCACTCGAGCGCATCAAGAATTGGCGCGAGTTCAAAATTCATCCCGACGAGAAACAACAAAGGGCACAAGGCTCGCGGTGTATGGATTGTGGAACACCTTTCTGCCACACCGGTCACATGGTTTCTGGCATGGCAAGCGGTTGCCCCGTCAATAACCTCATTCCAGAGTGGAATGATCTAATCTTTC
>CAMCYT010000182.1 GCA_945885485.1 Prosthecobacter debontii | reverse complement strand
CCTTACCGCCGTTGGATCGATGAAAATCGCCTCGAACTCCGCAAGTTCATTTCCCCATCCGCACACGCGCCGGAAATCGAATTCGACGCGCTCGATCTCTCTCGCCGCCAGGTCGCCAACGCAATCTCCATCGAAGAACTCGACATGGTGTTTCCACCCATGATCAAAGGCGCGCAAGAAGCCGTCTTCTCGATGGGCGATGACATCCCACTCGCCATCCTCTCCAGCTACCCGCGTTTGCTTTACACCTATTTCAAACAGCGCTTCGCCCAAGTCACAAACCCACCCATCGACCCAATCCGCGAATGGGCGGTCATGTCGCTCGGTGCAGGTCTCGGTCCTGAACGAAATCTGTTAAATGAAACTCCGGCTCACTGCAACTCAATCTCACTCGATTCAGCAATCCTGTTTGAGCATCAGTTGGAAAAAATCACCCACATGACGGAACAAGGTTTCCCCTCCCAAGTGCTTGATTGCACGTGGGATGCTTCCTCTGGAAAATCCGGTCTCAAAATCCGTCTCGATGAACTCTGCAAAGAAGTCGAAGATGCAGTGAATAACAAAAACTCCATCATCATCCTCTCAGATCGTGCAACCTCTGCGAAACGTGTTCCTATCCCCGCTCTACTCGCCACCGGCACAATCCATCACCATCTCAACCGCATCCGCAAACGCTTGCGCGCCTCCCTCGTCGTAGAAACCGGCGAGGCACGCGACGTCCATCAAATCGCCTGCCTCTTCGGCTTCGGCGCAACTGCGATTGTCCCTTACCTCGGCTACGCCACTGTCCGCCAACTCGTCGCCGCCGATCAAGGCAAAGACAAACTCGGCGAAGGCATGACCCCACAAAAAGCCATGTCCAACTACCGCAAAGCTCTCGAAAAAGGCTTGCTGAAAATCATGTCCAAAATGGGCATCTCTGTCCTCAACTCCTATCAAGGCGCGCAGACATTCGAAGCCATCGGCATCGGCGACGATGTGGTGAATTTCTCTTTCACCGGAGTGCCTTCACAAATCGGCGGCATCTCTTACCCAGAAATCGCAGAAGAATCGATCATCCGTCACAGAGCTGCTTACGAGCCCCAAGTCCCCGCTGGTGAAACCCTCGACCTCGGCGATTCTGGCTACAACCGCTACCGCAAATCCGGTGAGCGCCACTCATTCACCACCGAGGTGATCAAAAATTTCCACAACTACGTCAAATCCGGCAAACCAGAAGACTATGAGGAATATGTTAGAGTGAGCTTGGAGAGCAACCCGATCGCAATCAAAGATCTCCTCAACTTCGTCCCATCCGCTTCCGGCCCGATCTCAATAGACGAAGTCGAACCATTCGAAAACATCCGCCGCCGCTTCACCACTGCCGCAATGTCGCTCGGTGCACTTTCTCCAGAAGCCCACGAAACGCTCGCCATCGCCATGAACCGCATCGGCGGAAAATCCGATTCCGGCGAAGGTGGCGAAGATCCCGTCCGTTTCAAACCTTACCCGAACGGCGACTCCGCTCGCTCTTACATCAAGCAAATCGCCTCGGGACGTTTCGGCGTTTCCGCGAACTACTTGATCAATGCATATGAGCTCGAAATCAAAATGGCGCAGGGCGCAAAACCCGGCGAAGGCGGACAACTCCCCGGTCACAAAGTCAACGCGCTCATCGCCCGCCTGCGTAACACCCAGCCCGGCGTTCAACTCATTTCCCCACCTCCTCACCACGACATCTACTCGATCGAGGACTTAGCCCAGCTCATCCACGACCTCAAGGAAATCAACCCCACGGCTCGCATAACAGTGAAACTGGTAGCAGAAGCCGGAGTCGGAACCGTCGCCGCTGGCTGTGCGAAAGCTTCTGCCGATAACATCCTGATTTCCGGTCACGATGGCGGCACTGGCGCATCGCCGTTGTCCTCAACCAAACACGCAGGTTCGCCATGGGAACTCGGACTTTCCGAAGCCCAGCAAACCCTCATCATCAACAACCTCCGAGACCGCGTCATCCTCCGAACCGACGGCGGCATCAAAAACGGCCGCGATGTCGTCATCGCCGCCATCCTCGGCGCTGAGCAATACAATTTCGGAACCACCGCCATGATCGCCATGGGTTGCGTTTACGTCCGGAAATGCCACCTCAACACCTGCCCCGTCGGCATCGCCACAACCGATCCGAAATTCCGCGCCAAATTCAAAGGCACTCCTGAAATGGTCATCAACTATTTCAACGCAGTCGCCCTCGAAGCCCGCGAAATCATGGCCAAACTCGGCATCCGTAAACTCGACGACCTCATCGGTCGCCCAGAATACCTCACCCAACGCGAAGTCCCAAGCCACCCAAAAGCCAACACTCTCAACTTCTCTCGCCTGCTCAAAGACGTCGTCCCCGCCGTCGCCGAAGCTATGGAGAAAAAAGCAACCGACATCGCCCGCATCTGCACCAAAGAACGCAACGACGGCATCGCTAAAACAGCGTTAGACATCAACATCCTCAGCGACATCGTAGCGGCAATCGGAGCCTGCGGAGATGGAGGGACTAATTCTAAACTTAATCTTCCCTCAATCTCCGGTCGCCGTCCTTCTGAATCAACCGAATACGGCAATGGCTCGATCACCCCAGACACACTAGAAGCCATCAAACTCATCCCCGACCGCGCACCGGTCTCGCTCACCTATGACGTGGTCAACACCGATCGCAACATCGGCACCCGCCTCTCCGGTCGCATCGCTCAGGTTTTCGGAAACTACGATCTCCCATCCGGCAGCATCCATATTACTTGCAAAGGTTCCGCCGGGCAATCCTTCGGAACCTTCCTCGTCAACGGCGTCACCCTCGAACTCATCGGCGAAGCCAACGACTACGTCGGCAAAGGTATGGCTGCTGGTGAAATCATCCTCCGCGTCTGCCCAACCGCAAAATTCGAAGCCTCTAAAAACTCCATCGCTGGCAACACCTGCCTCTATGGTGCCACCGGCGGATCCCTCTTCGCCAACGGCCGAACAGGAGAACGCTTCGCCGTCCGCAACTCCGGTGCCACCGCCATCGTAGAAGGCGTAGGCGATCACGGCTGCGAATACATGACCAACGGAACCGTCGTCATCCTCGGAAAAACCGGCAAAAACTTCGGCGCAGGTATGTCTGGCGGTATCGCCTTCGTCTATGATGTCGATGGTAAATTCTACTCCCGCGTCAACACCGAGATGGTCGTCGCCCTGCCAGTTCGCCGCCCACAAGACCTTGCGGAAGTGAAATCTCTCATCATACTTCACCAACAAAAAACCGGCTCTAAACAAGCCGCCGACCTCCTCGCCGACTGGGAAACCACCTCCCACAAGCTCGTCCGTGTCATCGCCAAAGAACGCGCCGAACTCGAAGCCGCCGAAGAACAACACGAAGCAGCATCCACTCCAAAGTAACCAAGAACCAAGAACCAAGAACCAAGAACTATATGACCACACTCCTCGAAAAATCATCCATCATTTCCAAAACCAAAGAACTCTGCGACCAAATCGCCAACGATAAGGAATTCAAAAAGCTCCAAGCCGATGTTGAGAAATTTCTCTCCAACGACGCTGCTAAGCTCCAATACAAAACCGTCCACGAAAAAGGCGAAGAGCTTCATCACAAACAACACGCCGGCGTCGAACTCAGCCCAACGGAAATCAAAGCTTTCGAAAACGCCCGCGACGCACTCTTTGATAATAAAATCGCCGTCGATTTCATGGACGCACAGCGCTCCCTCGAAAGTATTCAAAAAGAAGTCAGCCAATACATCAGCATGACCCTCGAACTCGGACGCACCCCAACCGATGAAGAAATCGCTGAAGCCCAACACAACAGCGGTGGCGGTTGCTGCGGCGGCAGTGGCGGCGGCGGTTGCTGCAGCTAATTATATTCATACTCAAAACTCTGCGACCCTCCGTGACCTCCGCGCCTCTGCGGTGAAAAAAATATGGAATTAGGTTAACGTTTTTTAAGTTGAATTTATCAGTGTCCATCTGCGTTCATCCGTGGTTTAATGTTCTTCTCGACTCATGTCTGCTGAAGAATCATATCTAACTTTCCTGGGCACCGGCACTTCTGTCGGTATCCCTGTGATTGGCTGTATCTGCGACGTCTGCAAATCCCCCGATCCACACAACAACCGCACCCGCGCCTCGCTTTTCATTCACACCCCCGAAACCAAAGTCCTCATCGATTCCGGCCCAGATCTCCGCGAGCAAGCGCTCCGGGAAAACATCACCGAAATCGATGCTGTGCTCTACACTCACTCGCACCTCGACCATGTCGTCGGCTTTGATGAACTGCGCGCATTCTGTTGGAAAAAAAAGGAACCGCTACCCCTATACGCCAGCGAGTCCTGCCTCAACGTGTTGATCAACATGTTCGGTTGGGCGTTTCATGCCGACAACACCCACAGCGGATACATCAAACCCGATCCGCGCCCGATCTCGACACAATTCACCATCGGCGATCTTGCCATCCATCCCCTTCACGTGCTCCACGGATCCGTCGAAACCCACGGCTACCGAATCGATACCCAAGGCGGTTTCAGCATCGCCTACTTGCCAGATGTCAAAACCATCCCCGAAGAATCGATGGAGCTATTAGGAAACCTCGATCTCCTAATCATCGATTCTCTCCGCAACAGCCCCCATTCCACTCACCTCTGCGTACCCGAGACTCTCGCCATTGTCGATACACTCGCCCCTAAACGCACACTTCTCACTCACATCTGCCACGAGCTAGACCACGCAACCCTCGCCTCCAGCCTAACTAAAAACGTCTCCCCCGCATACGATGGCTTGAAAATTTCCCTGAGGGTGTAAATAAGTTGATCATGGATTAGGTAGGGCGATCTCGCCGTAGAGCGCCGTGGCGCCATCGCCGAGGGCGCCGCGCGAAGCGAGGTGCCAAAAAAATCTTCATCAGATTCATTCATTGACTACTCATTTCATGCGGTGCCCTCGGCGATGGCACCCTACCCTTCATGGACAAACTCCCTGCCCAATTTTCCCCTTCCAAAAGATTGCAAGATTCTCTCCATTCTTCATTCTTTCCGAAATGAACCGTGCCAAATCTCTCCCCAGCACCGTCTCAGTAGCCATTTTTTGCTTCTGCATCTTTCTCATCTCCCCCGCACACGCCCAGCACCTCAAACCCTCAGAGGTGCTCGTCATTTACAACAAGGCAAATCCCGATTCTAAAAAACTCGCCGACTTCTATCAGGTCGCACGCAAGATACCCACCGACCAAATCCTCGGACTGACCCTCCCAACCCACCAAGATATTTCTCGCAAAGAATACGAAACCACTTTACTCAAACCCTTACGCGATCATTTCACCAAACAGAATTGGTGGAAGCGCGGTAAGGATCAGACCGGCGTGATGCGACCCACATTTAACCGCATCCGCGCTATCGTTCTCATGCAAGGCGTCCCACTCCGCATCAAA
>CAMCYT010000181.1 GCA_945885485.1 Prosthecobacter debontii | reverse complement strand
TTGTTATCATAAACGATGAAAACGGGCTGGCAATCTCGGAAAAATCGACTTATGCCACTCACGGCATCAATTGTGCTTATCCCCAATCAACCTGAATATTTATTATGCCCGCCAAGAAAAAAACCACCAAGACAGCCGCCCCAAAAGCTGCTGCTCCCGCCCCCGCGAAAAAAACTCCTGCCAAGAAAGCAGCTAAAAAAGCTGCCAAAAAGGCCGTGAAAACCGCTGTTAAGAAGCCAGCGGTCAAGAAAACATCCGCCAGTTATGAGGCCATCGCGCACTCCGCTTATTTAAACTACCGTCGCCGGATGGATCTCGGTCTTCCCGGTGATCACGATACAGATTGGCTCGAAGCTGTGAAATCAGCCGACGCCTAATGCTAAAAACCATTTAACCATCAGGCCTGGATTGAAAAATTCAGGCCTGATTCATTTAACGATTGTCATCACGGCGAGTTTATCGATAGTTAAGTTATCTTGATTAAAAGTGTAGTCAGTGGGTCGCCATTTGATGGCTCAACTGGGATCGTTTCTGATTCCAAAGGTTCTTTCTCGTTTGAGTTGAACACCTCGCACACTGAGCCCGGAATTTTTCCTGCCGATATTAACTCCACCCATTATCTGAAACCCCATGAACCCTACTCCCGAGGCCATGCAACCCGCCCTGTTTGATCAATCCAACGCTACAGCACCTACGACAACTATTCGCAAAACCCGCCGCACAACCAACAAAGCGGTGGAAGAATTCGGTCTCAAAGCTCCCTCGCAAATGGGGAAAAACTATGTGCTCGATACGAATGTCCTTCTTCATGATCCGGGCTGCTTGGAACGGTTTAAAGAAAACCATATTTGCATCCTTGTCGATGTGCTCGCGGAGCTGGATAAATTCAAAAGCGAACAAAACGAGCGCGGTGCAAACGCCCGCCGTGTCCACCGCCGTTTGACCGACATCTTTTCTACGGCAGCATCCGTGACAGGTGGAGTTCCAACTGTAGGTGGCGGCACGATTCGCTTGGTGATTTACGATCCAACTAGCTGCCCGGACAACTCTGAGCAACTTAAGCAGTTCTATCGGATTTTTCCAGATCGGGAACGAGTCGATCACCGCATTCTCGCCGCATGTTTTCTGCTGAGACAATACAATCCTGACGGACAAGTTGCGCTGGTCACAAAGGACATCAACCTCCAGCTCAAGGCGCGCGCTGTTAGCATTGAGTGTCAGGATTATCTCAATGACAAAGTCGATGCGCGTGAGGTTTCTAACTATGATGTGCGGCGCGTGGAAGTGGATGCATCTGAGCTGCATCGTTTCGCCAGCAGTGGAGAAATTGAACTGCAACAGGAAAGATACGAAGGCGTTGCAATCAATGAGTATGTGCTGCTCAGCAGTGGAGAAAAACAAACGATTCCGGCGCGCCTACAATTCGATGGCAAGTTTGTGCGCTTAAATATTCCGGAGGTTTTAAAAATCCCCGATGGCACAACCCTGAAACCATTGAACCTCGGTCAACGCTGCTTAATCGATGCATTGCTCAATCCAGATATTTCTCTCGTGACATGCTACGGTCATGCAGGAACAGGAAAAACCTTGGTCGCGGTTGCTGCCGGTCTGCATGAAATGTTTAATCGCAAATACAACGGCATCACCGTTAGCCGTCCGGTCGTTTCCATGGGTGATCAGCTGGGCTTCTTACCGGGCTCGCTTGATGAGAAAATGCGCCCATGGTTGCAACCGATTCACGACGCCTTGGATCTGCTGATGCGTCCGAACGTTCCACTCGGTCCGAAACGCAAACAGCAGAAACCTACAGCAAGTGGGATCACGGCGAAGAAGCCTTACGAAATTTTGATGGAACAAGGCATCTTGGAAATCGAAGCGCTCTGCTACATCCGCGGTCGCTCGATTCCGAATCGTTTCTTCATCTTGGACGAAGCCCAGCAACTCACCCCACAGGAAGCAAAAACTATCGTAACGCGGATGTCGCGGGATTCGAAGTTGGTGTTGGTGGGAGATCCGGCACAGATCGATAATCCATACGTCGACAGCCGCAGCAACGGTCTCGTTTACACCCGCAACCGCCTGAAAGGTCAGCCGTTCACAGCACACGTCGCACTAAACCGCGGCGAGCGCTCAGAACTCGCCGAGGCCGGTGCACAACTGATGTAATTCGTGCAGCTTAGAACATTCATCAGCGCATCACTCGCGCAGTTGTTGTGCTTTACTGCTGCGATTGGCGCTGAGCAAATTTCTTTGCCTGCGAAAAATCTAATCCTAGATTTGGATGCCGCAAAAGGAATAGAACTTACTGATGGTGATCGTGTGATGGCGTGGCGTAATCAAGCGCCTATCAAAACGGAATTGGTTTTCGTGCCACAAGATCAAGGCCGCAAAGAAGCCGGTAGCGGCAGACCAACTGTTAGAAAATCCGCCGCCGAAATCAATGGTTTGCCTTCGATTAATTTTCGCCAACAAGAACTCGTGTGCAAAGATGAGGATTTCTTTGATGGCCTAACGACTGGAAAAGGCCACACGTGGATCGCGGTGATCGCCGTGCATCCTCAGCGGGTCGGCTTAAAAGATGTGAATTCGTTTTTCGGAAACCTACGCAATGGCGAAAAATACGAAGGTGTCTGGGGTTGTTTGAATGATGACAATACCCTCTGGTGGGGAACACGAAACGGAAAGACTTTCGGACGCTTTGATAAAAACAATCCGCAACTCATCGGTCCTGTTTTGGAACAAGGAAAGTTTCACATCATCGCGGGACGGATGACCGCGGGCAATGAAACCGCGACGCTAAGCCTGCACATCGGTTCGGAAAAAGCCGTGGTGCAAGTAGATTTTCCAGTGGATCCGAAAGGGAATCCATCGCGGATGGCGGTGGGTCAGGAGCGAGATGCGATCGAGCATCCCGGCAAAGAATCCTTTGATGGAGAGATCGCGCGCTTCCTAATTTGGGAGCGACCGTTAGATGACGCGGAACTTGCAACGGCGATGCAGGTTTTGCAAAAAACCTATCTCAGCGCAGCCGCGGATTGAGCGCAATTTGTGCAAGATCCGCTAGCAGGTTCGCTCCGACGATGAGAAATCCGTAGAACAGCACGAGTCCTTGGATGAGGAAAAACTCGCGATCAGTGGCGGCATTGACGAAATGCTGTCCCATACCGGGAACTTGGAAAATCGTTTCAATGACAAATGAACCGGAGATCATACCTGCGAATGCCGGACCGACGAATGCGACGGCTGGAATCAGCCCCCCACGCAAGGCGTGACGGATGATGATTTTATATCCTGGGACACCTTTGGCTTTTGCAGTTCGAATGTAATCCTGGCTGAGCACATCTAACATGCCTCCACGTGAAAGTCGGGCGAGATACGCGGCGTTGATCATACCGAGGGTTACCGCAGGAAGAATCCAATCGGTTGGTGAACTCCAACCCGCGACATTGATTGCTTGAAACTTCAGGCCTACGAACACTGCTAACAACGGCCCGATGACGAAACTGGGAAGGCAGATGCCGAGCATCGCAAACGAGAGGCACGCGAAGTCGACAGGTGTATTTTTTTTGACTGCCGCGATCACACCTGCAGGTATTCCGACCATTAAAGCGATGGCCATGGATGCCAAGCCGAGAGTTAGCGATACGGGAAAAGAATCGCGGATGATCTCGGAAACTTTCACCCCATCCTTTTTGATCATGATGCCGAGATCCTGATGAATGATCAGGTTTTTTAAATAACGTGCATACTGAACTGGCAAAGGCTTATCGAGTCCGGTATAGGCATTCATCTGCTCCAGGATGTGTGCGGGAACAGCCTTTTCGGAGGTGTAGGGACTTCCCGGCATCGCACGAACGAGAAAGAACGTCAGCGTAACGAGAACGAACAACGTCAACAAACCTTGGAAAAATCGGGATATAAGAAGTTTGAGCATGGCCTTGTTAATCTTTCTTTTTCGGAACGAGGCTGACGTTGTTGTAAGGATGGCAATCAAGAAGCACCGGATCCCAACCTTTTACCGATGAATCGATTAAATAATTTTTAGAGCGCCATGCAACGGGAGCCATGGGGGCGTCATTTAAAAGAATTTCTTCGGCTTCTTTAAGATGAACATAGCGCGCAGCAGGATCTGTGACTTGTAGAGACAAATTGATTTTATCTAAAAACGCTTGGCTTTCCCATCCCGTGTTGTTGTTGCCATTTCCGGGGGTCCACATTTCCAGGAAAGTGAGCGGATCAATGTAATCACCGATCCAGCCACCCGAGCATAGATCGAAATCCAGGGATTGCATTGCGACGAGATACGCGGTCCATTCTTTGTTCTCGATTTCGATTTCAACTCCCAAATGCTCACGGAACATCGCTTGCGTAGCGGCACCGATTGTTGCAGCAGCTTCACGGGAAGAAACTAACATTTTGAGTCTGGGAAATCCTTTTCCACCTGGGAAGCCTGCCTCGGCAAAAAGTTTTCTAGCTTCTTCGGGATCGAACTTCACCAAGTGTGGTGGTTGGTAGCCTGTGGTTGGAGGGGTTAGCCCGTAAGCCGGATTATAGCCGCTGTAAATATTTTTGCAGAGCGCCTCACGATCCAGAGTCATGCTAAGTGCGCGCCTCACCCTAACATCATCCATGGGTTTTCTTTTGTTGTTGAACCGAAGAATGTCCGTTCCAAAGTAAGGCTCTTGGCGTAATACTTCGGGATTCTTTTTCTTCATCATGTCCACAACCTCTTTCGGCGCGGAGTAAGTCACATGGATCTGGCCATCGCGAAACATACGCGCCTCTGTAAATGGATTAGAGACCGGCAAAAATCGTATGCCGTTGAGCGATACATTTTTCGCATCCCAGTAATAAGGATTTCGTTCAACCTCGATGTGGTCATTGCGACGGAATGATTTGAGCCTGAAAGGGCCGTTGCTGACGTGGTTTTCTACTTTTGACCATGGGTTACCGATCGTTCCGATTTTCCCGTGCTCCAGCACGACGTGTTTGGGAACCGGATTCCATGTGTAGTGCTTGAGCACTTCTTTGAAATAAGGCGTCGGGCCACGAAGTTTGATTTTGAACTGATAGGTATCGATGATTTCAATCCCTACCTTTGAGAAATCTTTGGTTTCACCTTTATTGAAAGCTTCAGCACCTTCTACGAAATAGAGCATCTCTGCGTATTTGGCGGCGAGTTCCGGTGTGAGAATGCGCTCGTAAGCGAAAGCGTAGTCTTCCGACGTAACATCTCTTCCATCCGACCACTTGGCGTCCGGCCGGAGTTTGACGGTCCATATGGTGTAGGTTTCATCGGGAGTCAATTCAAGCGCCGAGCCGAGCGGCGTAGCCAGATCTTCCGAGGGATGAAACTGAACCAAGCCCTCGAACAGTGCGCGCATCACGTTGCTATCCAAAACACCTGTGACAACCTGAGGATCAAGGCTTTTGGGGTCGCTTGAATTCCCCATGATCAAGATCCCCTGACGGGTCGCTTGATCGACTTGGCTTTCCT
>CAMCYT010000180.1 GCA_945885485.1 Prosthecobacter debontii | reverse complement strand
GCTCACCACGATTCTTGACGAAGGTCAGCAAATCAAGAACCCGGATTCCAAGGCCGCGAAATGCGCCCGCGAACTCGATTCTCAAAACCGTCTAGTGCTAACAGGAACGCCTATCGAAAACCGCTTGCTCGACATGTGGTCGCTTATGGCATTCGCCATGCCGGGTGTCCTAGGATCACGCGCCTACTTTAAAAAACGCTTCGACAAACGCAAAGATCCTCTTTCCCAAATGCGCCTCGCATCGCGTTTGCGCCCGTTCCTTCTCCGCCGCACCAAACTGCAAGTTGCCCAAGACTTGCCACCGCGGACCGAAGAAGAAGTTTACTCGAAAATGGAAGGCGTGCAGCTCGAGCTTTACAAAAACGAACTCAAGCGCATCCAGAAAGCCTTGCTCGGACTCGATTCCGATGAAGCCGTCAAAAAGAACTCCTTCGCGATCCTTCAAGGCCTCATGCGCTTACGCCAGATCTGCTGCCACCCCGGCCTCATCGATCCGAAATACCTCAAAGAAGAATCCGCCAAAATGGAATCTCTCTTCTACCTTCTCGACCAACTTCACGACGAAGGTCACAAGGTTCTTGTCTTCTCACAGTTCGTTTCTATGCTCGACCTCATCAAGGCCCGCCTCGAACTCGAAGCACGTCCGTTCCATTACCTAACCGGCCAAACCAAGGACCGCAAAGGCGAAATCGAGCGTTTCCAAACCACCAAAGACCCTTCCGTCTTCATGCTTTCACTCAAAGCCGGTGGCGCTGGTCTGAACCTCACTTCCGCCTCTTACGTCATCCTTTACGATCCATGGTGGAACCCCGCCGTAGAAAACCAAGCGATCGACCGAACCCACCGTATCGGCCAGAAAAACAAGGTGATCGCTTATCGTTTGCTAACCCGCGACACGGTCGAAGAAAAAATCCGTGTCCTCCAACATCAGAAAACCCAGCTCGTTACCAACGTGCTCGGCGATGAAGGCTTCGCCTCCAACCTCGGAATCGATGACCTCCAGTTTATCCTCACCCACAGTATCGATGAAGATGAAATAGAAGAGGAAAAAGCCAAGGCCGCAAGAGCCGAGAAACCCGCGAAAAAGGCAGCCAAAAAAGCAGCCTCCAGGAAAAACGCGCAGGATAATCTCTGATTGATTGCTTAGATTTCCGCAAACAATAGGTCCTATAAGTCTTATAGGACCTATTTTCTTTTCAAAACAGCGCTCCATTTCATAAAATCCCCCACTTTGTGAAAAATTTCACAAAGCACACTTGCCGCGCCGCTCTCACGCCTACATAGTCCGCGCAGGTTTTTTCCACCCTTTTCAATCTGCTTTCCATCACGACTCATGAGCGACACTGCATCGTCCACCGCGGAACTAAAATTACCCAAAGACCTCGCTGCCGAAAAAGGCATGGTCAACGTCCAGATCGACGGTGTCTGGTATCAATTTCCAAAAGGCACTCGAATGATCTAAGCCTGCCGGTCGGTGAAGAAGGATGTTCCTTATTATTGTTACCATCCGAAACTCAGCGTACCCGGAAACTGCCGGATGTGCATGGTGCAGATGGGCATGCCACCACGTCCAGCTCCAGGACAAGAACCTACCCGTGATGAAAACGGCTACGAGCCTATCGGCTGGATACCGCGTCCTGCCATTTCCTGCGCAAACACGGTTGCCGAAAACATGGGCATCCGCACTTCTGGCGAACTCGTCGAAAAATGCCGCGAAGGCGTGATGGAATTTCTTCTCATCAACCACCCGCTTGATTGCCCGATCTGCGACCAAGCCGGCGAATGCAGACTCCAGGAACAATCGGTCGGCTTCGGTCGTGGCGTCTCCCGTTTCATCGACATGAAGGTCAAGAAACCGAAAAACGTCGATATCGGTCCGCGCATCCGTCTCGATGACGAGCGTTGCATCATGTGCTCACGCTGCATTCGTTTCATGGACGAAGTTGCGGGCGATGCAGTATTAGGTTTCACCCAACGCGGCACACACACCACTCTAACAGTTCATCCGGGTCGTTTACTGGATTCCAACTACTCGCTCAACACCGCCGATATCTGCCCAGTCGGCGCTCTGACTTCAAACGACTTCCGTTTCCAGATGCGTGTGTGGTTCCTCAAAGAAACCCCATCGATCGACGTCAACTGCGGCACCGGCACAAACATCGTCATCCACACTCGTGGCAACACCATCCACCGCATCACTCCACGTCAAAATGATGCCGTGAACTCCAACTGGATGCCCGATTCACATCGTTTGAATTTCCATTACATCGATAGCGAAGCGCGTCTAACCGAACCTTTGGCTCGCGATAACACCCAACACGTCGGCACCACATGGACCAAAGCATTGGAAACCTTTGCCACGAAAATTAAAAACTTCGCCGCAGATGAAATCGCCATCATCGGGTCTGCGCGGATGACCAACGAAGAGCTCTTCCTGTTAGAAGAACTCCGCAACACCCTCGGCGTGAAAAACTTCTCTCTCGTCGCCCGCAACGGCGACGCCGATGCGCTTCTTATCGCCGCCGATCGCAATCCCAACACCACCGGCGCAAAGCTCGTTCTGAAACAAGACGATCCCTATCAATCCCTCGCAGCCATCCGCAGCGGCGTTCAATCCAGAAAAATCAAGGCTCTGCTTTCTTTCAGCGAAGACCTCATCACCGATGCCGGCTTCTCAGCGGAAGATCTCAGTAAACTCGATTTCTTCATCCAGTCATCTCTGCTCGCCAATCCATCCGCAGCCTACGCCGATCTTGTTCTGCCCGGTGCAGCTTTCGCCGAAAAACGCGGATCCATGGTCAACCTCAGCGGACGCCTTCAACGCCTCAACCGCGCGATCGAACCACCTACCAAAGCACGCGATGATTGGGAAATGCTCCGCGATCTCATTTCTGCCGTCACTGGAGAAAAATCAGCGCTCCACAGCATCGAAGACGTTTTCAAGAAAATCACCTCCACCATTTCAGTATTCGATGGCCTGACGCTTTCCAAAATCGGAGCCCAAGGCATCGCCATTCAAGAAACCGGATACAAAATCGCACTCCTCGAAAACGAACGTGCCCGCAAAGCAGCCGGAATCATCAATGGATGATCTAGTTAATATTTAGAAGTTATCAGTTAAAAGTTTTCTACCATGCCAGAAATTCTCATCACTCTCGCAATCATCGTCATCAAGGTTGTGACTTTTACCTTCTTGGTCGTTCTGCCTTTGGTGCCGCTCTCGGTTTATTTCGAGCGCCGTTTCTCTGCGATCATTCAGGATAGGGTTGGACCAAACCGTGTGGGCATTCCCCTCACGCTACTTGGCATGAAAAAAGATTTCCACTTCTTCGGTCTCATCCAGCCCATAGCCGATGGTCTCAAACTTTTCCTCAAAGAAGATTTTACCCCCAACCATGTGCGCAAAGCATTCTACTGGCTCGCTCCCGCGCTCACGGTCGTGCCCGCACTCATCACGGTTTGTGTGGTTCCTTTCGGTCCGGATGTAACCTTGTTCGGTCATACCGAAAAACTGGTCATCGCCGATATCGATGTCGGCCCGCTGTTCATTTTCGCGATTTCATCTCTAACCGTTTACGGAATCACCCTCGCCGGTTGGGCATCAAATTCCAAATTCCCTTTCATCGGTGGCGTGCGCTCCACCGCACAAATGATCTCTTACGAAATCTGCCTCGGCCTTTCGATCATCCCTGTGCTGCTTTATTTCGGCGAACTCAACCTCAGCAACATCGTCGAGGAACAAGCGAAGAATGGTTGGTTATTACTACCATTATGGGGCGACTCCGCACCATGGAACAATGGCGGCAACTACTCAGCATGGTTATTCCTCATCCCTGCCTTCATCGCTTTCCTGATCTTTACGATTTCGATTTTCGCAGAAACCAACCGTATGCCCTTCGATCTTCCGGAGTGCGAAACCGAACTCGTCGGTGGTTACCACACTGAATATTCATCGATGAAATTCGCCATGTTCTTCATGGGTGAATACGCGGCCATGGTCATCGGCTCCGCCCTCATCATCACCTTATTCCTCGGTGGATGGTCATTCGGCTTCGGCTTCGATGATGCGATCGCCAACTTCGCCATCGGTGATTTTAAAATCGGCGGCCTGCTCCACGTTGGAATTTTCCTCGGTAAACTTCTCGCCTTCATTCTGTTCTTCATCCTCGTCCGCTGGACCGTTCCGCGTTTCCGTTACGACCAACTCATGAAACTCGGTTGGGTCATCTTTTTCGAAGCCGCACTCATCAACGTCTTCCTCGCCGCGCTCATCATCGCCGCACCTCAATTCACTTCCGCAATCATCGCCTCCGGCTCCGTGCTACTAGTCGTCGTCACCGCCGCCGTCATCTGGGTCGCAAAAGTCTCCGAACCCCCAGCAAAAATCCTCCGCGCCTAATCAGCTTTTCTTTCCTGAAAACTGAACACTAGCAAACTAGCAAACTTCTTAAAATGCCTACCATAAAGCTCACCCGCCCGAAACTCGACGCCGGAGAAAAAATTTATCTCGGCGCTATCTTCAAAGGCTTTTTCCTCACCCTGAGCCACGCGATCAAATCGTTGCGTGGAAAATCCGCCGGTGCGGAGGGACTAGCATCGTCCGGCCTCGGAATAACCATGCAGTTTCCCGAACAACGTTGGGACGATCACATGCCGGAATACTACCGCGGTGCGCCGACCCTCGTGACCGATGAACAAGGCCGCGAACGTTGCGTTTCTTGCCAACTCTGCGAATTCATCTGCCCGCCAAAAGCGATTAAAATCACTCCGTCCGAAATCCCATCAAACGACCCATGGGCGAAAGTTGAGAAACGTCCGTTGGAATTCGATATCGATATGATCCGCTGCATCTACTGCGGCATGTGCGAAGAAGTCTGCCCGGAACAAGCCATCTACCTCCGCAAAGACTACCTCATCACCGGCACCTCCCGTGATCAAATGGTTCACAACAAAGAGAAACTCTACGAAATCGGTGGTGTCCGCGTCGGACTCGTCAATAAATGGAACGAACTCAAATGAGGTTACACGTTATGGGTTACACGTTATAAGGAGCGGCTTAATCCATACAATTCACTAATAACAAATAACTAATAACTTTTAACTACAACATGCCCTCTTATCTCTTCTGGCTCTTCTCTACCATCATGCTCATTGGCGCATGTGCCGTTATTGCGTTCCGTAATCCGGTTTCCAGCGCACTTGCGATGGTCACTTCCTTTGTTGGCTTAGCTGCCCTCTTCATCGGACTCAGTGCTTTCTTCGTCGGTATCATCCAAATCCTCGTCTACTCCGGAGCGATCATGGTGTTGTTCCTTTTCATCATCATGTTGCTCGATCTAAAAGATGAGAAAAAACGCGCGTCGAACGGAGCTCCACTCTTTGCAGGACTCGCTTTGGTAGTCGTGTTTTTCATCCAACTCATCGGAGTTCTCGGGCATAAAATTCCGCATCAAA
Source organism: Prosthecobacter debontii (assembly GCA_945885485.1). Classification (GTDB taxonomy): domain Bacteria; phylum Verrucomicrobiota; class Verrucomicrobiia; order Verrucomicrobiales; family Akkermansiaceae; genus Luteolibacter. The sequence continues at coordinate 60 of CAMCYT010000180.1, read as the reverse complement.
CCGCACCGCCACTCACCGCTGAAACCCTTGCCGCAGCTTCTAGTAATTTTCCGGAAAAAA
>CAMCYT010000179.1 GCA_945885485.1 Prosthecobacter debontii | reverse complement strand
AACCGAAGAATAACGCAGAATGGAGCGGACGCGACATAGACTCAAGCGAAGCGCAGAGCCGCAGGGGGCCGCCGGAGGGCGGGATCAATTCGTCATTCATTAGCCGGGAATGCTGCAAACCTTCCGCGCCAGCGGCATAAACCAAAACCTAAAAACATCCCTTTTGCGCAAGGGCCTTTGGCAAACAGTCTAAAGATCAAACGCACCCTTGCAGTGGGTAATAAGTTGTTCAGTCGATTGCGTGTGAATATTACTCCGTAAGGTATTTTGCTTACTTGCCTCAGACCGGCGATTTGGCTGGATGCTAAGCTTTATCTCCAGCAGGAATCACCAAAGTCGGCACTAAGGCTTTTCTGACCATGCCTTCGGCGACACTGCCTAAAATGAGTGAAGCGACGATGTTGTGGCCGTGCGAGCCTAGGACGACGAAGTCGGCGCCGATTTCTTTGGCTTTAGCAGCGAGCTCGAGGAGTGGACTGCCATCAGCAAGGTGGGTGATGATGGCGATTCCATTTGCGGCGATCTCGGCCGCGGTTGCATCCAGATTTTTTTGGGAGCGGCTGCGGGCTTGTTGGTGAAAGGTATGGATTTCTGGAAATTCACCGGGGCTCAAGCCATATGCCGTGTAAGTTGGCTCAGGTTCGATCACATGGATTAAGTGAAGCTCAGCACCAAATGCTTTGGCTAATTCAGTAGCGGCAGAGATCACACCAGAAGTGGCATTTGAAAAATCGATGGCAGCAAGGATCTTTTTCATGTCTCATGCTAACCGAAAAATCCCAGTCACGAAAGATAAAGATTCAGGGAAATAGGAGAGGTTTTTTAGGAATGAAGAACACGATTTAGTGTTCCTTGCGTTTAACTCTAAGCAAACAGATCTTTGACTACTTTGGCGGGTTCCACTCCGGTGAGGCGTTGGTCGAGGCCTTGGAATTTGTAGGTCATGCGTTCGTGATCGATGCCGAGGGCGTGCAGGATGGTTGCGTGGAGGTCGCGAATGTGCACGGGGTTTTTGGTGATGTTGTAGCTCATGTCATCGGTTTCACCGTAGGTTTGACCGCCTTTGATGCCGCCGCCCGCCATGCAGATGCTGAAGCAGCGAGGATGGTGGTCGCGGCCGTAGTTGGTCTCAGAGAGGGCGCCTTGAGAGTAAACCGTGCGTCCGAATTCGCCGCCCCAGACCACGAGGGTATCTTCTAACATCCCGCGTTGTTTTAGATCCTGAATGAGGCCGTACATACCTTGATCGACATCTTTGCATTGCGAAGCGAGATCGCGTGGGAGATCGCCGTGTTGGTCCCAACCACGGTGGAAAATTTGCACGAAACGCACGCCGCGTTCGAGCAAGCGGCGCGCCATTAGAGCGGAGTTGGCGAAGGTGCCGCGGTTTTTGCTGTCTGCACCATAGAGGTTATAGGTGTGTTCGGATTCGCCCGAGAGATCGGCGAGTTCCGGAACGGAGCGTTGCATGCGATAAGCCATCTCATACTGCTGCATACGGGTTTGGATTTCAGGATCCTGGATCGCATCGTAAGACTTTTGATTCAGTTTTCCTAATCCATCTAACATGCTGCGGCGGAGCTCGCGGGGTACGCCGGGTGAGTCTTGAAGAAAGAGGACAGGATCGCCGAGAGAACGAAGTGAAACACCAGAGTATTTACCAGGGAGGTAAGCGGAGCCCCAGAGTCTTGAGGAGATGGCTTGGACGTTGGCGAAGGGAGAGGTGTGTTTGGCGTGAAGTACGACGAAAGAAGGTAAATCCTCGTTCATCGATCCGAGGCCGTAAGATAGCCAAGAGCCCAATGAGGCTTTACCGTTAACCATGGAGCCGGTGCAGATAAGTTGGTTGGCGGGCTCATGGTTGATCGCATCCGTGTGCATGGATTTGATCACGCAGATATCATCAGCCATTTTTGCTTGCCATGGCAGTAGCTCGCTCATCCAAGTTCCGGACTGTCCGTGTTGGTTGAATTTAAAAATCGATGGAGCTAGGGGGAAGGCAGCTTGGCCGGCGGTCATGCCTGTGAGGCGTTCGCCTTCTTTTGCGAGATAGGTTTTGAGGTCTTCTTTGAAGCGTTTTTTCAGCTCAGGTTTGTAATCGAAGGTATCTAGTTGGGAAGGTGCGCCGATGAGTGAAATATAGATCGCGCGTTTGGCCTTGGGCGCGAACTGCGGGATCGACATGTTGCCCATGGGTTTGCCTGCGGCCATTCCTTCTTGGCTGAGTAAGGATGCCATCGCGGCAACGCCGAGTCCGGTTCCGGTTTTGCGGAAGAACTGACGGCGGGTGTATGCTTCGTTGTAAAGATCTACTGGATTCATCGTAGTTTAGCGGGTTACGGTTTCGTCTAGGTTGAATAACTGATTCGCCACCAAGGTCCATGCGGCGAGATCAACGGTTGGAAGAGTTGCATCATAGGTTGATTCTCCGACAGTGAGGGCGAGTTTCGCTTCTTCGGGTTTCTCACGATAATATTTTTCCGCGGAGGTATAGGTGTCTTGGATCGCGGCGCGTTCCTCGGCTTCCAACTTACGGTTGAGCAAACGCAGGGTGATTATATCAAGGCGTTGATCGAAATCTTTACCCTCTTTCAAAACGAGGGTACCAAGCGCGCGTGCGGCTTCGACAAACTGCGGATCATTCATGAGAGCGAGGGCTTGCAAAGGAGTGTTGGTACGTTCGCGAGCGACACAGAAGATTTCTCGGGTGGGGGCGTTAAGGATTTCCATGGTCGGTGGTGCTGCGGTACGCTTCCAAAAGGTATACATGGAACGGCGGTAGAGGCTTTCTCCTGCGTCTCGCTTATAATCTTTGGTGTTAGATTGCGGCATGGCGACTGCGTTCCAGACGCCTTCGGGTTGGTAGGGTTTCACCGAGGCGCCACCAACTTTTTTGGAGAGGAGATTGGAGCTAGCGAGAGCGAGATCGCGAATTTGTTCAGCGTCGAGTCGGGTGCGTGGACCGCGTGCGAGCAGATGGTTTGCGGGATCGGCTTCGAGTTTCTCGGGAGAAATCTCACCGGCTTGGCGGTAGGTTTCAGACATCACAATGGTTTTCACCATGTGGCGGAAGTTCCATTTGTTAGAGATGAATTCGGAGGCGAGCCAGTCGAGTAGCTTTGGATGGGTGGGACGAGCACCCATGATGCCGAAATCGCCGTTGGTTTCGACGATGCCTTTGCCGAACATATTATACCAGAGGCGGTTCATGGTGACGCGGGCGGGGAGGGGGTTTTTCGGATCGTTCAACCATATCGCGAGACCGCGGCGATCTTTGGGCGCGCCTTCGGGCATGGGTGGAAGCATGGCGGGGGTTTCAGGAAAAACTTTTTCTGCTTTCGAGGTGTATGCACCGCGAGTGAGGATGTGGGCAAAGGGCGCTTCTTTTTTCTCCTCGTAGACCAATGTCATAGAGCCGCGATCACGCATGATTTTGTCCTCTGCAAGGAGTTTGTCGCGCTCGGCGATGAATCCGAGGGAAACTTGATCGACCACAGTGGTGTAATGTTCAAACAGGGCATCGTTTTGCTGCTTGGTACGCTTGTCAGCGGGAAGCGCGATCCATTCATCGATATTTTGTGTATTTGCCAAACGAGCGATTTCATTGTCACTGAGCAGGCGACGATAGAGGCGGAAATCTTGGAGTGCTACTTTGCTGGTGATTTTAGAATCGCCATTTCCACGCGAGCCGAGAGTGAGAGGAGTGGAAGTGACGATGTTTCCACCAACCGTATTGGGGTAAATTTTAGCGCCGGTTTTTTTGCCATCAACGTATAGCGATAGGCATTGGTGACCGCTCAGTGTGCCGTCGAAAACAACCATGATATGATACCATTTTTTGGGTTTGAGTTTGCCATCTGACTGCATTTTGCACGCGGATTTGTCCCAAGAGTCGATCACGTGAGCGCCAGGCTTACCGTCTTCAAACCACAGATCCCAGCCACGGTATCCTTGTGCGGGATCGATTTTTGCGATGACCGATCCAGTGGGTGCACCTTCAAACCAAACAAAACCGCCGTAGCTGACTTGGTCGGCTCGGGTGAAATTTCCGGTATCACCAAGTTCGATAGGCTTATCGGAAACGACAACCGCTTTACCTTTTGGGCCATCGATGCGGGCAGGTTCGGCTGGCCATTCTTTGTCAACGCCGTCGATTGTGCCGGTGATTGGTCCTTTTTCAGAATTCAACGGCAGATGCAGGGATAGAGTGGAATCGATTTCTTTGGTTTCTGATTTGGCTTGGCCTGTGAGCCATGCTTGGAAATCATTGTTCGCTGAGACTTTGCGAGTTTCGATGCGCTTGTTTACATCTGATAATTTTATCTGGAGTTGGTTCCACGCATCGCGGTCTTCCAAGATAGGGGCGAAGATGGATGGTGGGTGGTTGGCATTATTGCCATCCAAGGCCGACATGTTATTGTTGCGGAAGAACGCGGTGAGTTGGTAAAACTCTTTGGTGGAGAAGGGATCGAATTTGTGGTCGTGACAAGAGGCGCAACTCGCTGTGAGTCCGAGCCAAACTGCGCCCATGGTATCGACGCGATCCGTTGCATAAATGGCAAAGTATTCATCTGCGATTGCTCCGCCCTCACCTGTGGTCGAGAGGCAGCGAAGGAAGCCGGTGGCGATTTTTTGATCGAGAGTGGGCTGAGGTAAAAGATCGCCGGCGATTTGTTCAGTGGTGAATTGATCCCAGGGCATGTTGGCTTTAAAGGCATTGATGACCCAATCGCGGTAAGGCCAGATGGCGCGGTAGTTATCAATATGGATGCCGTGGGTGTCGGCGTAGCGCACGGCGTCAAGCCAATGACGGGATAAATGTTCGGCGCTGGAGATGGTTTCCAATATGCGATCTGCTTCGGCTGAAACCGCAGTATCTGGATCTTTTGCGTATGCCGCGACGAAGGTATCGGTAGCGCTGGGTTCTGGGGGAAGTCCGGTGAGGTCGAAACTCAAGCGTCGGTGAAATCTGCGTGGATCCTCGGGTTCATTGGGTTTGAGGCCAGCTTGAGTGAGTTTTTCGTGGATGAAACCATCAATGGGCTTATTTGACCAATCGTTCTTCGGCGGATCGAGTCGAACTACTGGCTGATAGGACCAATGACCTTCGTATTCTGCGCCTTGATCGATCCATTTTTCGATGAGAGCGATATCTCGTGGCTTCATCTCCTTATGGCTTCTCGGCGGAGGCATGATCTCGTCTTTGTCCGTGGATTTGATCAATTTCATCAACTCGGATTCAGTAGGTTTGCCTTTGATGATGACTGGTGCCCCAAAATTGCGGACTTTAAATGCATCAGCCTCGATATCTAGGCGGAGGGGCTCCTTTTTTGGTTCACGAGTGCCAGCATCTGGGCCGTGGCAGTGATAGCAATACTCGGAGAGGATGGGTTGGATGTGCTCGTTGAAAGAAATCGTTTCAGGGAGTGTCATCGAGCTGCTTGCAGCCTTATCAGTGGATTTGTCTACAGCTTTTTCAGCTTTAGCAGAGGAATTCTCCTTGCAGCCAGAGAGTAAAAGGCAAAGGGGCAAAGCAATAGCGTAGATGATTTT
>CAMCYT010000178.1 GCA_945885485.1 Prosthecobacter debontii | reverse complement strand
AACCATAGCGCAGCGAGCGAAGAGGTCAGAATCGTGATTCCGATCATCACCTCGCTTGCCCAAGGAAGGATTTCATCTGCAAACGCGATTTTGTTCCGTGAGCCTAACGGGGCAAATCCTGAAGGGTCGTGCAGGTAGAATGGAAGGCTGATGGAGATGCTGGTAATGACAACGAGAAGAGAACCTATGATGGCGGCTTTGAAACCGGATTCTTTCCACATCGCGGCACCGAAAAGTGGAACCAGAAGAAGGAAGTTGATCCGGGATGCGAGGCAAACGCCCAGAAGGATGCAAGCGAGCCAACGTTGCCACTGAGGGGACGAAGGATTTCCCCAGATGTTCAAAGTGAATAGGAACAGAAGCGCAACGAAGATCCCGTTGGCAATCAAGTCCCCGCCTGAGATGAATTCATACAGTGCCGCTGTCGAGATGCCAATGGGAACTACCAACACCCAGAGAGCCGCTGCCTTGTCCCTCAGGAAAAAACTCGCGGTCAAAAGGAATGCAGCAAGCCAAAAAACATTCTGATATCCGGGGTTTCCAAGTGCGACGAAGGGTGCGGATAGTAAGATCGAACCCGGCAGAATGGAAAGTGGACCAGCGGTTTTGTTAGAGGGATAATACGGGGTCTCGCCGTTGCAGAGGCGGGTCACTGCCATTTCCAGACCCTCATCCCGATCGCTGCTTTTCCCCGGACCCCGGCCATCCTCAAAGGGGTGGAGGATGATGAAGGAAGTCGCGAGTCCGACAATGATGAGAGTGGCGAGGCCTTTGAAGTGGAGTTGTAGAAATGGGGAGAATCCTCTCGTCAGCGCAGCGGTTAGGAAAACGACCGCCACCACAGCGACCACGTATCCCGCCACGCCCCACAGACCTGCGATTTTTTGGATGAAACCGGTGGACGGGAATGCCAGCAGGATCGCAAGAATCAGAAGAGAACGATTACGCCCTGAGGTTTTGTCGCGCTGCTTGTGGGTTGCTGCTGGTGACGGGTTCATTTCAGATCAGGCCAAGGGCGTTGATGTCTTCAAACCATGCCTGGAGCAGGATTTCTTCTTCCTGTCCCACCCAGCCATTGCGGATTAGGGTTTCATAGCAGCTTTCCATCATCTTGCGGGTCGAGTCGCTGGAGTCGAACGAAAGCCTCATCAGTTCCTCACGCATTTGCGCATTATTTGCATAGCCGGGCAGCTCTTCGGTGAAGTCCTTGTGCAAGTCATGGTCGTTGCGTTCCTGCCAAACGGTCGGCCCGTGGAAAAGAACCCCCATGCCCTTTGCTTGCAATACGCGCTGGGCGACAAAACTCCTCCAAATATCCGTCATGCGGAAGCTGCATTTCGCGGGAAGATATAGCAGCGGGAATGCGCTTTGGTGAAATGTGGTGTTCTGGCTGTTGAACGGGCACCAAGCGCCGCTCATGAGCAGAATCGGATCATGCTCGATCTCGAAGTTGAAGGGCAGGGGAAAAAGCATGCGGTAAACGGCATCCACATCAGGATCTGAATCCGCGAGACCCTGTTGAATCGGGCATTCGTGATCGCCAGGATGCCCTGCGGCGGGAACATCGTCCCGGGCATGGTTAAGCGGCAGGCCACGCGGGTAGATGAATTTTTCGCTAAAATACCGGTATGCGTTTACCCAGCCATCGGCTTCCACCGTTCGGCAACGCACTTCGGATTTGCGCGGTAGCCAGAAGTCCTCCCTCGGGTGATTGTCATCATCGGTTTCGACGATCACTTTGGCACCGGCTTCCATGGCCGCGAGGTAGCCGACGTTTTTCCGGGTATAGCTGCGTTCGGGGCATTTTGCACCCAACGAGAATCCGGTGTTGCGTTGCGCTTCTAGGGAAAGGTAACGGCAGCCTTCCAGATTGAAATCCACGGGACTTTTGCTGTCCCCTACCACGATGAAATCCCAGCCGTGTTTGGTGCTGCCGGCTGCAAGCTCACGCATGGCGTTATTGGGCGGATTGATGGAAGTGACGATCAGGGCGGTGGACATGAAAGAGTGGGGTATCAGATCTTGGGAGATCTTCCGAGCAGACGCAGCACGAAGTAATGGATGAGGACTTTCACGGAATTCCGGATGGCACCTTTCGAGACGCGTGGCGAGGGCGCCCGGTAGTGAATCGGAACTTCGATTAATTTCTGACTGCGCAGGAGGTGTCGCAATTCGGTCTGATAGAAATGGGCCCTGGAAAGCAGGGGATATTCCACCACTTCAAGCAGCACCGAGCGGCGAAACGCCTGGAAGCCAGATGTCATGTCTGCGAGCTTCGCACCCAGAAGTATCCTCGCAAGAATGGACCCGCCCTTGCTGAGTAGCCTGCGCTTGAATGGGGAGTCCACCATTGAGCCTCCATTGATGTAGCGGCTGCCGAATACGCAGTCGTTGCCTTCGTTGAGGGATCGCAGGAACGCGGGGATCGCTCTGGGGTCATGGGACATTCCTCCATCCATTTCTATGATGATCTCGTGGCCATCTTTGAGAGCCTCCCTGAAACCGTTGATGTAGGCATCCACCACATTGCGGTTTTGCGGAATCCAACGGATCTTAAATCGGGGATCGGCCTCACCAAGCTCCTTGCAGCACTCGAGCGTCCGATCTTTGGAAACCCCGTCGATGATAAAATATACGGTTCCTCCCTCCACTGCATCCATGACGCGGCGCAAGGCTTCGGCAAGCTCCGGAAGTTCCGTCTCTTCGTTGGCAAGGGGGATGACTGCAGCCCAGTTGTCGGGATAGATTAATGCCATGTCGGCTGGTGTGTGATAAGGTTTGACCGTAACGGAGTGAATCAGAACCACCCACCGATGATTTCCTAATAGCGTCCGACTGGGCTAGCGACAAGAAATTTGGAGGGCGTCTCAGGCGCGATTCTGGTTCTTGGCTCGAGTCTCGATGACCGCGTCTCTTGACTTGTTGATCCTACTAGATGCCCTGTTACTTCGTGAAGATCACATTGCAGTTGGCTCCGTAGCGCAGCAATTTAGGAAAGGCACGAAACAACCACGAATCCAGCTTTTGCACAGCATTTGAAATAAATCCAAGTCGGTCCGAAAGTGCTTTCATCGGATAACCAAGGAAGTTGAATATCTGCACCTCACACTTCGCAAAGCCCATTTTCTGCATGCGTTCGAATTGTGAGAAATACAAATTGCTCTCATCTCCGAGTTCATGTTTCGCCATGCGCACTGCGCGGATCGCGGCGACCAGCAGGTTGTGGCCCATGGGCTCGAAGATAAAGACGAAGCGCCCGCCTGGTTTGAGAACTCGGACGACCTGTTTGGCTAGGCCTTCTGGATCGTGTGCCAGATGATGCAACGCCGCCTGACCCCAAACCAAGTCGAATGAATTTTCCGCGTATGCGGACAGATCGAAAGCATCGCCCGCCACATAAGAAAGGTTTGGTAGGTGTTTGAGTTTCTCTTCAATCTCCGGGCCTGAAGCTGCGTAGAGATCGAGTCCGATCACTTCGCCATTGGGGAAATTCTCGGCAAGTCCGGCCGCAAGTTTCCCAAAACCTCCGCAGATCTCTAAAGCCCGGCCTCCGCTCAAATCGACCCTGCATAGTTCACTGTAGCCAGCGAGGAATAAAGACCGGTCCGACGGGGGGAATCCGCCGACTCCGGGCATCATCGATTCGGCGCGCGGATCGAAGGGTGGGGTGGGATGGACGATTGTGAGAGACATTTGGCGATGCAGGTTAAAATTTTTTAAACGGATCAAATTTAATCCGTATAAATGAGGATCACATTATTTTCGACCAAGATACGCATTCCTGGGTCGTCTTCGTTGAGGTATTCCTCGATCGATTTGATGATCTGATAACAAGAATCTTCAACGGAGAGTCTGGCATCTCAGATCACGATACGGAAGGGGAAATTGGGGTTGGAAAAGATCGTCTCCAATTCCTGTTGATGGGCATCGCACACGAGGCGTTCTTCATTGAAAATGGGAATGATGATGGAGAGTAGCATGTTGTGAAAAATGGAATGGCGCGCTCTTGTAGAAAACGCACGGATAGGACGGTACGCTTCGCCTCAAAGCTATCAGCATCACTGCCATCTTTTTTCGCTCATGGGAGCGTTGATTCCGGAGGTAAACCAACGGTCAGGCATCATGACCTGTTGCTCCGCCGTTTTCGCTAGCCATGCCGCCCACCATGAGTAACTGCTGTTGGCGATGATGTGATGCGATGCCTGTGACATCAGGCTCATGTCGTGTAGAGGGTTGAACGCCATTTTTTTGGAGTCCATCACCTCGATGTCTGGTTTTTTAAACTCGTTGAGGCACCACAGCGGATCATCTGAAAACACAAAAAATTGAGGGGATTCCAGCCGTTCTCGGAGCTTTTCCATCGCATCATGGTAGTAATCCTTGCCACATACGTTCAACGCTGGGTGATGAAGGTAATCTCCACGCCGGACGTGAACCGCCACGGAGTTTTGAACTGCGAGCCGAGGATCCAGTTTCGCTTGCGGTGCGAGTAGGCTTTTGAGCTCGGTTCTTAGGTATTCAGCAATACCCGCAAAATATATTGGCGACTGAAAGAAGCCATAGAGCATGCAGTCTGCGGGCGCGTTCGTGAAGGATGGATTAAAGCTGTGGTCGATTTCAGATTCCTTGAAAACTGGAAATCCAAGATATTCCCAGTAATGCTTACCATGAAACTTTCGCAGAGCCCGAGAGGCATACGAAAAGCGGCGCATGACTTTTGCGCGTAGCGGCAGTTTCAAAAAATGCGACACCTCGGCCCAGGTGTCAGCGTTGTAGCGTGAGGCATCAAGAACTAACGGAACCCCATGTTTTTCCGCCAGCGCGCGACCCAGTGCATACTGAAACATGATGTTGCCAGTACGGCCACGTAGGGGAATTCGGATCATGCTTAGAACGAAGATTTATTAATGAGGAAGGCAGGAAGGTAGGAATTTTTAAACTATGGAATGAAGAGTTATTTATGAGGAAGGCAGGAAGGCAGGAATTTTTTAATTAGGATATTTTTTCTACGTTTCTAACTTAGAATCATGGAATGAAGAGTTATTTATGAGGAAGGCAGGAAGGCAGGAATTTTTTGAATTAGGATTTTTTTCTGTGTTTCTAACTCAGAACCACGAAATGAAGAGTTATTAATGAGGAAGATAGGAAATCAGGAATGCTTTGCTCACATCTTTTCCTGCCTTCCTGCCTTCCTAATTTTTTAAACCATGAAATGAAGAGTGATTGATTAGTGGAGGATGAATCAACATCTGAATTTTTTCCTGCCTTCCTGCATTGAATCCATTTTATTACGTCCAAGCCAAGTCGGCTTCGCCATTACTGAAACTCATTATAATTCGTTCGGCGTTCCTAATTTCAAACTGTTGAATGAAGAGTGATTCATGAGGAAGACAGGAAATCAGGAATGCTTCGCTCACATTTTTTCCTGCCTTCCTGCTATGACTCCATTTCATTACGTCCAAGCCAAATCGGCTTCGCCATTACTGAAACTCATTATAATTCGTTCGGCGTTCCTTATTTTAAAACCATGAAATGAAGAGTCATTAATGCGGAAGT